>JAFEBQ010000027.1:141931-283636 GCA_018242585.1 Planctomycetota bacterium | reverse complement strand
CTCAAGTGCATAACAGGCTCTAGGCCCAGCAAACCCGCGTGCTGCCTTCCACCATCTGCCCGAGCGTCCAGTTCTCGAGGCCCATGTCGGTCAACTGGTGCTGGATGCTGGTGGCGTAGTAGGGGCTGACGACCAGGACCAGGCCGATGCCCATGTTGAACACGCGGTCCATCTCGGCCTGCTCGATTTCGCCCATTTCTTGCAGCCAGGTGAACAGCTTCGGCACCGGCCACGAGTCGCGGCGAATCACCGCCTGTAATCCCGCGGGAATGATTCGTTCCAGGTTCTCGTGCAGCCCACCGCCGGTAATGTGGGCCAGGCCGTGTACCACGCTCTTCACCGTGTAGTTGGCCAGAATCTGTCGCACCGGCCGGGCATAGATTCGCGTCGGCTCTAGCAAAGCGTCGGCCACGGTGCGGTCGAGCGCCTCGACATGGTCGTTGATCTGGTAACCGCCGATGTCAAACACAACCTTGTGGACCAGGCTGTAGCCGTTCGAGTGGAACCCGCTGCTGGCCACGCCAATCAGCACGTCGCCGGCGGCGATCGCCTTGCCGTCGATGACCCGCTTCTTCTCGACCACTCCCACGCAAAAGCCGGCCAGGTCGTAGTCGCCGTGCTGATACGTGCGGGGCATAATCGCCGTCTCGCCGCCGAGCAAGGCGCAGTCGCTTTGCAGACAGCCGTCTGAGATACCCTGGACAATCTGCTCGAGCCGGTTCGGGTCGTCGTGCGACATGGCCACGTAATCCAAGAAGATCAGCGGTTCGGCCCCGCAGCACAGGGCGTCGTTCACGCTCATGGCCACCAAATCGATGCCGACCGTGTCGTGACGGTCGGCCATCGTCGCCACCGTCAGCTTGGAACCCACGCCGTCGGTGCAAGCGACCAGCAGGGGCTCGTCATACTTGCGCGAGAACAATGGCCCGGCAAAGTCCAACTGGAACAATCCGGCAAAGCCGCCGACCAGCGGCACCACGCGCGGCGAGAAGGTCCGAGCCAACAGCCGCGGCAGCCGGGCCATCGATTCTTCGTAGATGTCGAGATCAACGCCGGCGTCTTTGTAGCTTGCCTTGGCCATGTGCTGCACGTGCGACGGTTTTGGTGAAAAACAAGCCGCGATTCTACCGTAAGTGGCAGCAGCCTTGTAGGGCCAGAAAGCGTGCGGAAAACAGCCGCCCAAGCGATGGGCTTTCCAACTGGGGTGGCACGCCCGTCCTTCGGGCGCGGGGAAGCAGGTGCTCGTTGCAACGGCGCATGAGCAGTTCACCACGCCCTGCGCTGCGCTGGGGACGTGCCACCCTAAGGCATGCCGCACACGTGCTACTTCGTCGCCTCGGCGCTGATGACATTTGCGCTGGCCAGGAGAACGATCGACAACGAGAGGAGTGAAACGTATCGCGCAAGTGTGAGCATCGACGAGCCTCAATCGTGAGCGAGTAGACGCAAACCCTTCTCCCCCCGGGAGAAGGTGGCGGCGCTAGCCGCCGGATGAGGGTCACGCCGCAATCTAGCGCGACGTCGTTGCCCTCCCCCCTGCGCCTCCCTACAAGGTAGGGGTGTTCATCTGTTCGCGCGCCGACGTCGAGATGAAAAACACGCTCTTCGCCAGCGTTGCGAACATCACACCGTTCTAAACCCCGGCCGCGTCCGATGCGACCGCCGGCGCGACTATTTTTTTCCCTTGTGCTCGACTTGCGGCCAATAGGTCGAGAAGTCGAACTCGGGGCTGTTGTCCAAGTCGTGGCACGCCGCACAGGCTTTGTCCTTGGCCAGTTGCACCGTGATCTTCATCCGGTCGCGACCCACATCGCGCAAGGCCGCGTCGCTTCCCCGCTCGGCCGCCACGTGGCCGGCGCCGGGGCCGTGGCAGTTTTCACAGCCGTTTCCCATCAAGTGCGGCGTTTGGTCCATTCCGACGAAGCCCGACGCGTACGGGAAGAACTCCTGCGGGTTCCAGCCCGTCGCGTGGCAACTGATGCACTCGGGGTCAAATTGCCGCGCCGGAGTCAGCTTGGCCAGCGTCTCGGTGGCGTGAGCGTGGGGCGTTTCGGCCCAAATGCCGTACGCCGTCGGGTGACATTCGGCACAGGCCTTCGAGCCAACGAACTGGCCGTTCGGGTCGGTCGGGCCGCTCGCCCGCGGGAAAGCTTTTGGCCGCAGGCCCAATCCTTCCCAGCCGAGGGTCTTGAGTTGCTGCTGGTAATTCTCTTTCAGCTTTTGCATCTCGGCCGAGTCGACAAACCGATCATCGATCGGCACCCGCTGGTAGCGCACCGGAGCGGCCTTGTCGGCGTATAGTCCCAGCACGATGCCGAACATCCCCTTGTGTCCGACTTCGATCAACAGTGTTTCGGTCCCTTCGATTCGGTTGGGTTCGGCGGGCGGCTCCGATGCCCCGTGGGCGGTGACCACGACCTGGTACTGGGGATACTTCTTGGCCAGTCGCGCTGCTTCCTCGGGTTCGCCATAGCAGAGCAGAATCCGGAAATCACTTTCGGCGGCGAGCTTGGGGGTCACCTCGTCGAGCGCCGTCTCGGCAGCGACGAACTTAACGTCTTCGTTGTTCACATCTTTTTGCAGCTTGTCGGTCAGGACGGCCGTCACGCCCAGCTTGCGCCCGCCGCGCTCGACCACGCGATAGCGGCTGGTCAGCCCCGAGTCGATGGCGAACAGCCCGACGTTGGCCGCCACGAACCGGCTGGGCGAACCATCGGTCTCGGCGACACTCGACGCCAAAACGCCCGCCGGCAAGCGCAGATCGTCCGGCCCCCAGCCGACCGCTTCATAGCCAATGGCGCGAAGCGACTCGACGGCGGTCTGGAACTTGATCTCTTGCTGCAGGCCGAACCGCTTGATCGTCTCGCCCAGGTCAACCGGCAACACCGGCCAGCCCTTCTCGGCAAGTTGCTTGACCAGTGTGTGCCGACGGCTCAGGCCGCCTTTCTGATTCTCCAGGCCCGCGCAGCCACACGGCTCGATGTACCCCATCTGTTCGCCGGTGATCAGGATCGCGACGTCAGGCTTGGGCCAGTCGACGAACAACGGCTGGTGCTTGGCATTGGGGTCGTGTTTGGGCGCGCCGGCGGCCGTGGGGACCGAAGGGGCTACGGGCGCTGACGGTGCGGCGGGCCGCTTGGGCGCTTCGACGGTTGCTGGCGGCACCGGAGTCGTCGGGGGCGTGGGCGGGGGAGGCGTCGGCGCGGCGGGCGTCTCAGGCTTAGCCGGCTCTTTCGCCGGGCAACCGGTTAACCCGAGCGCGACGCCCACAAGGAAAAGGCCAAGCCAGACTGAGGGTCGCGCGCGCATCGTCACTCCTTGAACCATTCATTCGATCCTTCTACATCCGTGTGGCCATACGGCCGACGCTCGATTGTCGGCCGAGGGGCGAATTCTGGCAATCCTGGTTTAGCTAGCTTGCGCTCGCAGCCAGCGGCGGACGGTGTCGAAAAAAGCGTGATAGTCCGCGCGGCGGTAGTCGGGGAACGTGTATTCGTGGTCGCGCCAGGCTTTGTGCTTGTAGAACAGCGTGATCTCGGCGTACATGCCGCGACCGAGGTAGATGCGATGGGCGTGGTCCTTGGTCGACGCCAGCACCAGCTTGGCCGGCGAGATGTAGCCGCTGTCCAGGTTCAACGGCCGCGGCTCCGGGTGGCGTCCGAGCGCCGCAAACTCGTCCTCCCAAGCGTTGGTCTGGTACTTCCACTCGACCAGCTCGCCGGGGTCGACCAGACGTTCAAAGGCCAGGAATGTTTTGCCCAGGCCGGCACCCATCGTCGAGGTGTAGTAATCGGTCTGGGCAAAGTCGAACGTCGGACTGCGCAGCGCAATCGGCCCCCACGCGGCAGCCAGCGTTTGCTCGGCCCAGGACAGCGCTTCGGCATGGCGCGTGATCACCGCGACCAGGCGTACGACCGGAGCATGTGGTGAAGGCTGGCCCATAGTTTGACCGCTAAGCGTGAGAAACTTCTGGCCGCGGCGCGCGCACCAGCGTCAACAACCCCGCCGCGACGGCGGCCATGCCTGCGCCGAAACCGAATGCAGTCAGCGCGCCGAGACTTTCGTACAAATACCCGAACAGCACGCTGGCCGGCAACGCGCCAAGCCCCATCGCGAAGTTGTACCAGCCATAGGCGATGCTCTTCCGCTCGCGTCCGGCTAGATCGGCCACGAACTTCTTTTCAATCGGTTCGGTCACGGCGTAGTAAATGCCATAGACGAGAAACACCGGCCAGACTTGCCACGCGCTGGTCAGAAACGCCATCGTCAGATAGACACACGCATAGATCGCCCAGCCGGCGACGATCATCGGTCGCGCCCCCAGCCGGTTCACGACCGCGCCGGCGGCGATGCTGCCGGAACTTTTCACCAGATGCAGTGCCAGCCAGAGCAACGGAATCTGCCACCCCGGCATCCCCAAATCTTCGGCGCGCTTGAGCAGAAACATGTCGCTCGAATTGCCCAGCGTGAAGATCAACATCGCCAGCAGAAACAGCCGGAAGTTTCCATCGAAGGGCTTCAAGCTGAGCGAGAACTTCTTGTCGTGAAGCTCGTGCGGTGGCACATCTTGCAGGCCGAACCGCAGCAACAGCACCACGCCGATCCCTGGAATGATCGTTCCAAAGAACAACCAGCGCACGGCCACGGGATTGCTGTGCATCAGCGCCAGCACGGCCGTGGAAATCAGCGGGCCGATCGACGCCCCCAGATGGTCCATCGCCCGCTGAAAGCCGAACGCCCGGCCCAGTTGACTCGGCGCGGTCGTCTCGGCGATCAGGGCGTCGCGCGGCGTGGTGCGAATCCCCTTGCCCAGTCGATCGGTCACGTATGTGGCCGTCAGATGCCAAGGCAACGTCGCCAGCCCCGCCAACGGTCGCACCAGTGCCGTCAGCCCATAGCCCAGGATCACTAGCGGCTTGCGAGCGCCGATCCGATCGGACAGGCCGCCGGACGTGAGCTTCAGTAAGCTCGCCACCGAATCGGCCAGCCCTTGAATCCAGCCCAGGTCGACTGCCGTGCCGTGCAGCACGTGCGTGACGAATTGCGGCAACAGCGGGAACGTCATCTCACTCGAGATGTCGTTCAACAGACTGCACCAGCCCAGCACCTTGACGTTGCGACTCAAAGCTGGCTTGGCGGCCAGTGCTGGCTTGTCACCCGGTGCGGGGATCGCGTGAGTCGCATCGCTGGTGGCGTCGGGCTCAGGCATTGACGTCTCGCTGGGCCTTGACCAGCTCGGCAATCTTGGCGGCCGCGCCGGCCAGCGGAATCTGGCTCGGCTCGGGCTGGTTGCGCCACTTGATTTCGAGTTGGCCGTCTTTCAGGCTGCGACCGCCGACCACCACGCGCAGCGGAATGCCGATCAGGTCGGCGTCTTTGAACTTCACGCCCGGCCGCTGGTCGCGATCGTCGAGCAGCACGTCAACGCCGGCGTGTTGCAGCTCTTTGTAAAGCGACTCGGCCGCTTGCATCACATCGGCCTGGCCGGCATTCAACGGCGAAACGATGACCTCGTACGGCGCCAGCGACATCGGCCAAATGATGCCGTTCTCGTCGTGATTGCTTTCGATCAACGACGCGAGGATCCGATTCACGCCGATCCCGTAGCAGCCCATGATGATCGCGTGCTGCTGCTCCTTGGCGTCAAGGAAGCGGGCGTCGAGCGATTCGGAATACTTGGTCCCCAGCTTGAAGACGTGGCCAATTTCGATGGCGTGGCGAATGGCCAGCGGCTTTTGACAGCGATGGCAAGGATCGCCCTCAGTTGCATTGCGCAGATCGGCGAACTGCCCGGCTGGCAGATTGAAATCGCGCCCCAGCTTCGCGCCGGTGTAGTGCTTGTCTCCTTCGTTCGCGCCAACGACGGCTTGCACCATTGCGGCCACGTCCTTGTCGGCCCACATGTTCACGTTCAGGCCGACCGGGCCGGCAAAGCCGACCGGCGCGCCGGTGACTTGTTGCACCACGTCGGCCGGTGCCATTTCGAGCTTCGTGGCCTTCAGCGCGCGGCGGACCTTCCCTTCGTTCGCGTCGTGATCGCCGCGCACCAGGATAGCCACCGGTTTGCCGTCGGCAACATAAATGAGCGTCTTGACCATTTCGGCGGACTGGCATTTGAGCAACTTGCAGACCGCGTCGATGCTGCCGACCTGCGGCGTGTCGACCTTGATCAACGGGCCCGCCTCGGCCTTGGCGGCCGGCGGTTTCCGCTCGCCGATGTCGGCCCGTTCCAGGTTGGCGGCATAGCCGCACGATTCGCAGTGGACGACCTGGTCTTCACCGTGCTCGGCCACGACCATGAACTCGTGACTGGCGTCGCCGCCGATCGGCCCGCTCTCGGCTTCGACGGCCAGGTACTTCAAGCCTGCGCGGCTGAAGATGCGGCAATAGGCGGCGTACATCTTGTCGTAGCTGGCGTTCAGCCCTTCGATCGAGGTGTCGAAGCTGTAGGCGTCCTTCATCAGGAACTCGCTGGTCCTCAGCACGCCGAAACGGGGGCGTTCCTCGTTGCGGAACTTGGTCTGAATTTGATAAAGCGTGATCGGCAGTTGGCGATAGCTATTCACATGGTGCGCCACGAGATCGGTGATCACTTCCTCGTGCGTGGGACCGAGGGCCATGTGAACCTGTTTGTTCTGGCGACGCACCTTAAAGTTGATCAGGACGTTGCCGAACGCTTCGACGCGGCCGGTCCGCTCCCAAAGCTGAATCGGCGTCAGCGCCGGCATCAGCACTTCGACAGCGCCGGCCTTGTCCATTTCCTCGCGGACAATGCGCTCGGCCTTGCGCAGCGCACGGAGCCCCAGCGGCAAGTACGTATAGGCCCCGGCCATCAACTGGCCGATCAGGCCGGCGCGGACCATGAGAATGTGGCTGGGGATTTCCGCCCCTTCGGGCGTTTCCTTCATGGTGGGGATGAGCGTCTGGCTCCAACGCATAGCAACGTCCTTGAACTACTGGGCGGTCGTGAATGAGCGGTCTGGGCAAAGCGAGCATTCTAAAGCAGCGCCCAGAATCAAAGAACCCCATCGACGACAAGATGTTCGCGACAATCCCAGCACCTTACCCATTCGCCGGTTGACTGTTATCATCATGAGCTTAAAGCGTCGGGCCGGCGGTCTTTGGACCACGTCCCGATCGCTTCGACGCAACGGAGTTTCACGCAAAGGCAAGACATGGCGCGGCGCAACGTCAAGGAACTTGGGCATCAGGACTCGATCGACCAGATTTTTCTGGCCGCGCAAAAACAGCTCCGCCCCAACCGGAACGGCAACCTTTACTTGCAGGTTGAACTGTCGGACCGGACCGGTTCGATCAGCGGCCGCATGTGGAACGCCACCGAGGCAGACTACCGCGGCTTTGAAGACGGGGAGTTCGTCCGGGTCGAGGGAGCGACCCAGCTCTACCAGGGGGCGATCCAACTGATCTTCACGAACATCTGCCGGGCGCGCGAGCAAGAAGTCGATCCGGCCGATTTCATGCCGTTGACGCCGGCCGAGATCGATCGGATGGCGGTCGAGGTGGCCAAGATTCTGCGCAGCCTGGGGAACCCGGCGCTGCGGAACCTGGCCGAATGCTTTTTGACCGATGCCGAGTTCATGAGTCGGTTCACCCGAGCGCCGGCCGGCGTGAAGAACCATCACGCCTACATCGGCGGCTTGCTCGAGCACGTGCTGCAATTGATGCAGGTGGTTCGCGCCGTGGCGCCGTGCTATCCGGTGCTCGATGTCGACTTGCTGATGATGGGCGCTTTCTTGCACGATATGGGCAAGATCGAGGAGCTGGCCTACGACCGGGGCTTTAGCTATACTGACGAAGGGCAACTGATCGGCCACCTCGTCATGGCCGTTGGCATGCTCGATGCCAAGTTGCGCGACGCCGAGCGACTGGCGGGAGAACCCTTCCCGCAAGAAATGGCGCTCAGGCTCAAGCACATGATCGTTTCGCACCATGGTCAGTACGAGTATGGCAGCCCCAAGCTGCCGATGACCCTGGAAGCCATGGCGCTCAATTTGCTGGACACGATGGACGCTCGGATCCATTCGTTCGCCCAGTTGATGCGTGACGATCCGAACCTGGACAGCCCCTGGACCAGTTTCAACCAGGCGCTCGCGCGCAAGCTGTTCAAAGGCGCTCCGACCGAAGACAATAACGGCCGGTAGGTCATTCGATAATTCGGCGGGTGACAAAACTCAGCGGCGTGCGCGACACCGGGCGAACCCTTCTCCCCCCGGGAGAAGGTGGCGGCGCTAGCCGCCGGATGAGGGTCCCGCGTCAAGCTGAAAGCAATGTCGCGCGCGAGCAACGCGAGCGGGTGAGGGTGAAAACGTCGCAGGCCAAAACGCATCGCGCAAATGAGCAAGGGCTCTGAGCGCAGTGTCCATTGGCCACCAACGCATTTACCCTCCCCCCTGCCCCTCCCTGCAAGGGAGGTGTGTTTGTCGCGCAAGCCGCGCACATCAAAATATTTTCCGCATCGACCTCCAGCGAGGTCAGAAAGTCTCAGAGTAAGTCAGTTTTATGAGTGAACAGAATTCCAAGCGTGAACCTTGGGAAGAGGCCATCGTGGCCTTTGTCAATCAAGAGAATTACCGGCCGGTCAAGCCGCGAGTGTTGGCCGAGCAGCTCAATGTCTCGGAAGAGGACACGGTGGCGTTTCGCCGGGTGGTCAAGCGACTGGTCAAGCAAGGCAAGCTGAAGTTCGGCGCCAAGCACCGCGTCGGCCCGCCGGGCCTCAGCCAGCACGAGTTGCACGATCGCCAGCAGAAGACCAAACATCGCGGCGAGACGATCACCGGAACATTTCGCCGGGCACAAGGGGGCTTTGGCTTCGTGCGGCCCGCCAATACCGCGCCGAGCGAAGGGCGCGATCGCGACATTTATATCGCCCAGGAAGACTCACTCGACGCGGCCACTGGCGACGTGGTGTTGGTCCGCGCCAAGAAGAAAGGTGGCGGCAAGCGCGACGGTCGCTTCGGCGGCTTGCGTGGCGAGATTGTCGAGATCGTCGAACGCCAGACGCGCCGCTTTGTCGGCAGCTATTTCGAGGCCGGCGGCAGCGCGTTTGTGCAAGTCAACGGCACGTTGTTCAATCGGCCAATCGCGGTCGGCGACCCGGGCGCTCACACGGTCCAGACCGACGACCAAGTCGTGATCGAGATGCTCCGCTTCCCCACTCAGTGGCAGGACGGCGAAGCGGTGATCGTCGAAGTACTGGGCGCGCGCGGTCAACCGGGCATCGACACGTTGACGGTGATTCGGCAGTTCGACCTGCCCGACGAGTTCGATGACGAGACGTTGCAAGACGCCCGGGCCGAAGCCGACCGGTTCGACGAATCAATTCCGCCGGGGCGCACTGATCTGACTGGCGAGGTGATCATCACCATCGACCCGATCGACGCTCGCGACTTTGACGACGCGATTTCGCTGGCCTGCAACTCGGAAGGGCACTGGCGCTTGGGCGTGCATATCGCCGACGTGTCCCACTTTGTGCGGCCGGGCAGCGCGCTCGATCGCGAAGCGTACGGGCGCGCCACGAGTGTTTACTTGCCTGATCGCGTCATCCCGATGCTGCCCGAGCTGATCTCGAACGGCCTGGCCAGTCTTCAGCCCGACAAAGTTCGGTATGTGAAGACGGCGTTCATCGACTTCTCGCCCGAGGGGATTCGCACCGGCGTTGAGTTGCACTCGGCCGCCATTCGCAGCCGGCGGCGGTTCACCTATGAAGAAGTCGACGAGTACCTGGCAAATCCCGAGGCCTGGCGCGAGAAAGTGACGCCCGAGGTACACTCGCTTCTGGGGCGGATGCACGAGCTGGCGATGATTCTGCGCGGGCGGCGAATCAAGCGTGGGGCGCTCGAGCTGACCATGCAAGAAATCAAGGTCAAGCTCGACAAGAGCGGCCAGGTGACCGGCGCCGTCCGCGTCGAAAATACGGTCAGCCATCAGATCATCGAAGAGTTCATGCTGGCCGCCAACGAAGCGGTGGCCGAGAAGCTGGCCGACGCCGGGGTGGCGTTCCTGCGGCGCGTCCACGCCGCGCCGTCGCCGCTAAAGCTCAAGGCGCTCAACGAGTTCATGACCGCGCTCGGCTTCGAGACCGAAGGGATGCACAGCCGCTTCGAGCTACAGCAGTTGCTGAAAGACGTCGCGGGACAGCCCGAGCAATATGCCGTGAACTACGCCGTGCTGCGCAGTTTGCAGCGGGCCGAGTACAGCCCCGTCGAGGAAGGTCACTTCGCGCTGGCCAGCAAGTGTTATTGTCACTTCACCAGCCCGATCCGCCGCTACCCGGACCTGACGATTCATCGCTTGGTCAATTCGCTCGTTCACAAGGGCAAAGCGGCCAGCGACGAGACCGAGTTGATGGTTCAAGGTCAGCACTGCTCGGCCAACGAGCGCCGCGCCGAGGACGCCGAGCGCGAGCTGGTCAAGATCAAGCTGCTGACGTACATGCAGGACCGCATTGGCGAAGAGATGGACGCCGTGCTGACCGGCGTCGAATCGTTCGGCTTGTTCGCCCAAGGGATCGAGCTGCCGGCCGAAGGGCTGATTCACGTCACGTCGTTGGAAGACGACCGGTACATGTACGACAAGGCGACCCATTCGCTGACCGGCCGCCGTCACGGCAATCAGTACCGGTTGGGGGATCGGGTGCGAGTGAAGATCGCCCGAGTCGACATCGAGCGGCGCGTGCTCGACTTGCGCTTGGTGCGCGACCTGGGACGCCCCCAGGACGCCAAGCACGGCGGCCAGCGTCACGAACCGCGTGGCAGCAAACGTCCCCGCCCCGCCAAGCACGAAAAACGCGGCAGCAAGCCCACCGGCAAGCCGGCCAAGCGCCGCGGCAAGCACAATCGCAACAGGGAGTAAGCTGCTGTCGCGTCGGACCCCAAACATGGAGTGGCCCTGATTGCGCCAGCAACCAGGGTGGCGCAGCCACAAGAAACTCGATGAACACGGCGTCAAGCTAGTATCTAGTCAATCCAGGTAATCGGCACACCGACGGTACGTTGCTGATCATACCAGCGCGCCGAACTCCAGCGCCAATCGGTCGCCTGCTCTACAAGTCCGGCCTTCACGGGATTGTTGTGCATGTAGACCAGCTTTTCGTGCAGTTTGTCAGGTTCATAGATCTCAAACGCATAATACTTGGGCTGCCAGAACCTCGGACTCTCCCCGGCAGCTAAGCAGTATTCCGGAGCTCGCTTCTGCAACCAGTTCCGAATCTGCATGCTCGATGAGCGCTTCCAGGCTCGCATGAACTTGGCTAGTTGATGCGTTTTGGGTAGCCAAATGAGCGCGTGTACATGATCTGGCATGATCACAAACCCTATGCAAGCCGCACCGAATTCCTTGAGCTGACGATTCAACGTGCCAAGAACAAATCGCTTAGGAACGTCACGGGAAAGGAGCTTGCGCTTTCGATAAACCGAGAAAGTAATGAAGTGAACGTAAAGTTGGTCATCGACGACGTGACGCTTTTGGACCATTAAGTATCGACCAGCTCGGAAATGCCTATGCGAAGACAGATGCCTTCGGCAGTATCTCCATTCAGTGAACGCACAACAATGGTTTCTTGTCGCTGACGCGACCTCGGTTGCTTCGCAACCGAGGCCACCCAGTGGTTGAGTGCGTGACCAGATTCGGGGTGGCCCTGGTTGCGCCAGCAACCAGGGTGGCGCAGCCACAAGAAACTTGATGAACACGGAGTCAGGCTAAAGGCACTTCAGAACTCGTTGCTTCCAGCGAGAACTTGCCATTCATCACTCAGCACTCATCATTCCGCCTTCACCTTGTTCCCTCGAAACTCGGTCGGCAGTGTGCCAGTCTCGCGTTTGAACGCGACGGTCAGGTATTCGACGTGCCGGTAACCCGCCCGCTCGGCAATCGCCGCCAAGGGTAAATCGGTCTCGGTGAGCAACTGTTTCACGCGATCGATCCGCACTCGCACGATTTCGTCGTGTGGCGTGCGGCCGATCAGGCCGGTGAACCGCGACTCGAGCACCCGCCGCGACCAGGGAACCACGCGCAGCACGTCGGCCACCGTGATCCCGTCGCAGGCGTGATCGCGGATGTACCGCACCGCGGCCGACACCACCGGATCGTCGATGGCCAGCGCGTCGGTCGACGCCCGAGTAACCACGCCCAGCGGCTTGAGCAGGTGCGCCCCCGCGGCCACATGTTCGCCAGCCATCATGCGGGCCAACAACTCGGCCGCCAGGTAGCCGGTTCGATGCGTATCGGGCGCCACACTCGACAACGGTCGCCACGCCAAGTCGCACAGCAATTCATCGTTGTCCACGCCGATCACCGCCACCTGGTCAGGCACGTCGATCGCTTCGTCGCGGCAGATGTCCAGAACCTGCCGCCCGCGAATGTCGTACGCCGCCATCACGCCGACCGGCTTGGGGAGCGAATGGAGCCAACTGGCCAATTGCCGGCGCTCGTGCTCCCATGTTTCGGAGGTCGAGCCTGAGGCGCGGGGCTGGAACACACTGGCCGCAATGCCGCGCTCGGCCGCGATTCGCACAAACGCTTCACAGCGCAGCCGCGACCATTGGAATCGATCGTCGCCACAGAACGCGACCTGGCGAAAGCCGCGCTCGAACAAATGTTGCGCCGCTAGTCGGGCAACGGCCTCGTCATCGGTTTCGACAAAGGGCAAGCTGGGGACGTGCCGAGCGGCGCTAACGTCAACCGCCGGCAAGCGCGTGCGCCGCACGGCGCGGGCGATCTCGGCGGTTTCGATGCGGGCGATGATGCCGCTGCCTCGCCAACGTCCCAGCCAACTTGGCGCCGGCTCGCCACGTCGCTGCTCGCCCAAGTAGAACGACCACGGGCCGTGCTCGCGGACGTAACTGCGAATGCCGCGCAGCAGCCCGCGGGCATAGGCGTTCGACGTTTCGATCAGCAGCGCCACCTCCGGTCGCTTGGCGCGAGGAGCGCTGAGGGCGGGCGGTTTGAGCTTGGTAGGCATGGCAGAGCGTGGGGCAAAATCTCAAGTAATAGGACACAACGTGCGGGCTGTGGCGGCACGCCTGCGCAAAAGTGCGATAACCCAGCCTGATCGATCACGTAAAAAAACTCAACAAGATTGCGTTGATTCTCATGGCGGCGAACGAAGCAGCCACTAGAATCAAACCAGCCCGCCGCGAACCCGTCGAGGATATCAGCACACTCAGCCCTCCAGGAGCACGCTCGCCATGGCCAAAGATCGCGTCAATGTCGCCGCCGTCGGACTCGCCTTCGGCGCCGAGTTTGTCCCCATCTACCAGCGACATCCCCAGGCCCGCGTGACGGCCATCTGTCAGCGCAATCCCGAGAAGCTCAAGCAGGTCGGCAACGCGCTGGGGATCGAGAAGCGGTACAGCAAGTACGAGGATGTGCTCAAGGATCCCGAGGTCGACTTCGTCCATATCAACACACCCATTCCCGATCACGCGCCGATGTCGCTGGCCGCGCTGCGTGCCGGCAAGCACGTGATGTGTACCGTGCCCATGGCCACCACCGTCGAAGAGTGCCAGCAGATTGTCGAGCTGGTGAAGAAAACCGGCCTCAAGTACATGATGGCCGAGACGGTCGTCTACTCGCGCGAGTTCTTGTTCCTGAAAGAGCTCTACGAGCGCGGCGAGCTAGGCAAGATCCAATACATGCAGGCCTCGCATCCTCAGGACATGGACGGCTGGCCCGATTATTGGGAGCGGATGATCCCCATGCACTACGCCACCCACGTCGTCAGCCCGGTGCTGGGACTGGTCAACGCCAAGGCGGAGTACGTGTCTTGCTTTGGCAGCGGAACGATTCGCGACGATCTGCAACGCAAGTCGGGTAACAAGTTTGCTGTCGAGTCGTGTCACATCAAGCTGCAAAACAGCGACATCTCGGCCCACATCTGGCGCTGCTTGTTCGACACTGCCCGGCAATATCGCGAGAGCTTCGACGTCTATGGCACCAAGAAAAGCTTCGAGTGGACGCTGGTCGAAGGGCGCGAACACGTGCTGCACACGGCCAAGCTCCCCGAGCCACAAATCGCCTCGCCGATCGAAGTGCCCGACTTCGCTCACCGGCTGCCCGAGCCGATTCGTCAGTTCACTTCGACCATCCAGGACGCGCATCACTTGTCGTTCATTCAAGGTGGCGGCCACGGCGGTTCGCACCCGCACCTGGTGCACGAGTTCGTGACCGCGATTCTCGAAGATCGTCAGCCCTACCCCGACGCCGTGACGGCGGCCAACTGGACCTGCGTGGGCATTTGTGCTCACCAGTCGGCCCTGCGCGGCGGCGAGATCGTTAAGCTGCCAGCCTTCACGCTCGGCTAAGGTCCGCTCGGCCCGTATTGCCCGCCCTACCCTGCTGTTCGCACGAGGTTCGTCATGTTTCGGAACGCTCGATTGGTTCGCTGCGCGCTGATTCTTGGTTTGTTTGGCGCGTACGCTACTGCGCCAAAGGCCGAGGCCACCGATGCGCCCAAGCTGCGCGTGATGTTCCTCGGCGACAACGGGCATCACCAGCCGGCGCTTCGCTTTAAGCAGTTGCAGCCCGTGCTGGCCGAGCGCGGCATTGCACTCGACTACACCGACAAGGTTGAAAGCCTGAAGCCGGCCCACCTGGCCGAGTACGCGGCCGTGATGATCTATGCCAACCAGGATCGCTGGTCGCCCGAGCAGGAAGCGGCGCTACTCGACTATGTGCGCAGCGGGCGGGGGCTGGTCGCGCTGCATTGCGCGTCGTTCTGCTTTCGCTCGTCCGACGCGTATGTGAACATGGTCGGCGCGCAGTTCAAAAAGCATGGCACCGGCACCTTTCGCACCGAGCTTGCCGAGCCGAATCATCCGCTGATGCGAGGCTTTGCCGGGTTCGAGAGCTTCGACGAGACTTACGTCCACGCCAAGCACAACACGGCCGGGCGCACCGTGCTGGAATATCGTGTTGATGCCGAGGGACGCGAACCGTGGACCTGGGTGCGCGACGAGGGACGCGGCCGAGTGTTCTACACCGCGTGGGGACACGACGAGCGGACTTGGGGGAACCCAGGGTTTCAGAATCTCGTCGAGCGCGGCGTCCGCTGGGTAACCCACAGCGACGTGCCGGTCCCCGATTTCGCCGCACCGGCGGCCGAGTACAAGCCAAATCTGACCGCCAAGCGGACCGACGTGGCGCCGTTCGAGTATCGCCAGGCCCACGTGCCGTTCTACCCGCCCGGAGGCGCTCGCAAGGGGGACGGTGAGTGGAACAAGATGCAGCAGCCCCTCGCGGCCGAGGAATCGCTCAAGCATTACATCACGCCCGACGATTTCGAGGTGCAACTATTCGCGGCCGAGCCCGAGATCGGCAAGCCGCTGGCCATGGCCTGGGACGAGCGCGGGCGACTTTGGATTTGCGAGACGGTCGACTATCCGAACGAACTCCAATCGCCGCCGACCGGGCGCGACCGGATTCGCATCTGCGAAGACACCAACGGCGACGGCCGCGCCGACCGGTTCACCGTGTTTGCCGAGCAGTTGAGCATTCCCACGTCGCTGGCGTTCTATCGCGGCGGGGTCATTGTTCAGGACGGCACCGAGACGATTTATCTGCGAGACACCAACGGGGACGATCGCGCCGACGAGCGCGAAGTGCTGCTCACCGGCTGGGCCCTGGGCGACACGCACGGCGGCGTCAGCAACTTCCGCTACGGACTCGACAACTGGTACTGGGCCACCCAGGGCTACAACCAGTCGTCCCCCACGCGGCCCGACGGCAAGAAATTGGCCGAGTTCCGGATGGGCTTCTTCCGCTTTCAGATGAACGACCGTCCGCGGCAGGTCGAGCAAGTCGAGTTCATTCGCTCGACGAACAACAACACCTGGGGGCTGGGCATCAGCGAAGAAGGGCTGATCTTCGGCAGCACCGCCAACGGCAACCCCAGCGTCTTTATGCCGATTCCCAATCGCTACTACGAGCAAGTCCGCGGCTGGGGGCCGAGTGTCCTCAAGTCGATTGCCGAGGACAACCACTTCGAACCGGTCACCGACCAGGTTCGCCAGGTCGACCACCACGGCGGCTTCACGGCGGCCGCGGGGCACGCCCTCTACACGGCCCGCACGTATCCTCAGGAGTATTGGAATCGGACGGCGTTTGTCTGTGAGCCGACGGGGCACCTGATTGCGACGTTCACGCTGAAGGCCGACGGGACGAACTTCCGCGCGCGCAATGCTTGGAATCTGGCGGCCAGCAACGATGAATGGGCCGCGCCGATCATGGCCGAGGTCGGGCCCGACGGGAACGTCTGGTTCATCGACTGGTACAACTACATCGTCCAGCACAACCCGACGCCGATCGGCTTTGAAACCGGCAAGGGGAACGCGTACCAGACCCCGCTGCGCGACAAGACCCACGGCCGCATCTATCGGCTGGTCTGCAAGTCGGCCGCCAAGGAACCAGCTTTCACGCTGGCCGGCGCCACGCCCGAGCAGTTGGTCGCGGCGCTCCGGCACCCGAACATGCTCTGGCGCTTGCACGCGCAACGGTTGCTGGTCGAACGGGGCGAAGATGATGTCGTGCCGGCGTTGCTGGAGTTGGTCAAGGATTCAAGCGTGGATGAAATCGGGTTGAACACCGGTGCGATTCACGCGCTGTGGACCATGCAGGGGCTGGGAATCTTCAATGTCAAGGGATTGCCAATTCCAAGGGACATTATCGCGGTAGAAAAGGCATTGAAACACCCATCCGCGAGCGTTCGCCGCACAGCGACTTCAGTGCTCCCAAGTATTGAATGGACTTGCCATACGATTCTTCATAGAGGGCTATTTCGCGATGTTGATCCGCAAGTTCGGCTGGCGGCGGCTTTGAAGGCGGCCGAGGTTCGGACAAATCATGACGGCGCGTTATTGGCAATTTGGCTCCTTCAAGATGAAAGCGTACTCAACGATCCCTTGATGATTGATGCCGTCCTAGCAGTCGCTGCTCGACATGATTTGCCATTTCTGCTTGAGTTGATGGAAGAGCCAGGAGAAGCGGAGCTAAAACTGAAACCAGCGGCGTTGGAAGTTGTGCGTCGCGTTGCCGAACATTGCGCGCGGCTTGTCGATTCTCCCCAGCCGATACTTGGGCCAGGCGAGTGGCGGCGCAATATCGATTTGGTGGTTGCCAAGTGGTTGCCTGACCTTCTCAACGCTCGTGCAGAGAATAGCGACGCAATTATTGATGGGCTTGCGGCCGGTTGGCCGAAGGGACGGCCCGCATCGGAAATCGCTGATGCGAACGAAGCATTTATTCATTTGTGGGACCGCGCGCCTCAAGGTAAACGTGGGACTCTTTTCCAATTAGCTCGCAAGCTCGGTAGCAAGGCCCTCGAAGAACGCTCGACCGAGTTGGTCGCATCACTGGCTGCCAATGTCACTGACGAAAAGCTCCCCGTCGAGCAGCGGATTGCCGCGGCTCAGCAACTGATCGACTTCCGGCGCGATGACGCCGAGGTGGTGGCCAAGTTGCTCGGCGCGATCTCGCCGCGGACGCCGTTGCCCCTGGCCAGCGGGTTGCTCGAAGCCGCGGGGCGCAGCGATTCCCCCGCTGTCGGCGAGAAACTGGTTGCGAACCTCCCCGTCTTTACGCCGGCGCTGCGCACCGTGGCCCTGCGGGTCCTCCTGTCGCGGGCCGACTGGACCCGGGCGCTCCTCACCGGTATTGAAGGCGGCCAGGTGCAGTTGGCCGACCTTTCGCTCGACCAGCGGCAATCGCTGGCCAATCATCCTGACAAGCAGGTGAAAGCCCGCGCCCAATCGGTGCTGAAGCGCGGCGGCGGACTGCCCGACCCGAATCGCCAGAAAGTGCTCGACGAGCTGCTGCCGCTGGCCAAGGAAAAAGGAACCGTCGCGGCCGGCAAGCTGGTCTTTACCAAGCAGTGCGCCAAGTGCCACATGCACCGAGGCGAAGGGGCCAAGATCGGCCCAGACCTGACCGGCATGGCCGTACACCCCAAGGCCGAGCTGCTGGTCCACATCATCGACCCAAGCCGCAGTGTCGAAGGAAACTTCCGCGTCTACAGCGTGCAAATGGACGACGGCCGCGTGTTTACAGGATTGTTGGCGGGCGAGTCGCGCTCGTCGCTGGAACTGTTCGACGCCGAAGGGAAGCGGCACGTGATTCCGCGCGAAGAGGTCGAGCAACTGGCCGCGTCGACCAAGTCGCTGATGCCTGAAGGGTTCGAAAAGCAAGTCACCAAGGCCGAGATCGTCGACCTGCTCGAGTTCCTGGCCGATCGCGGGCAATACCTGCCTTTGCCGCTGGCCAAGGCGGCCACGATCGTTTCGACCCGCGGCATGTTTTACAGCGAAGGGAACATGGGCGAGCGGCTGGTCTTCGACGACTGGGGGCCGAAGACGTTCGAGGGAGTCTTCTTCCAGTTGATCGACCCGCAGGGGGACCGCGTGCCGAACGTGGTGATGCTGAACAGCCCGAACGGCTCGGTGTCGGCTCGCATGCCGCAGCGCGTCGAAGTGCCCTGCAACACGGCGGCCAAGGCGATTCATATTCTGGGTGGCGTCAGCGGCTGGGGCCATCCCGGTGGCGGCAAGGAGGCGAGCCTGATCGTGCGGTTGCGCTACGCCGACGGCGCGACCGAGGACCACGCGCTGGTCAACGGAGTGCATCTGGCCGATTACATTCGCCGGATCGACGTGCCCGAGTCGAAGTTTGCTTATGACCTGCACGGCCGACAGGTGCGATATTTGAAGTTGCAGCCGAAGCGCGACGCGGTCATCCAGACGATCGAGCTAGTCAAAGGCAAGGACAAGACCGCCCCGATCGTGATGGCGATCACCGTCGAGCCGAAGTGAGCGTTCACTGCGCCCTATTCCCATTCGATCGTGGCGGGGGGCTTGGAACTGATGTCGTACACGACGCGGTTCACGCCCTTGACTTCGTTGATGATCCGCGTCGAAATGTGGGCCAGCACGTCGTACGGCAGCCGGCTCCAATCGGCGGTCATGAAGTCTTCGGTCGAAACGGCCCGCACGGCAATCGTGTCGTCGTAGGTCCGCGCGTCACCCATCACGCCGACGCTCTGCACAGGCAATAGCACGGCAAAAGCTTGTTGCGTCTCACGGTACAGCCCCGCCTGCTTGATCTCCTCGACCACAATCGCGTCGGCCTGGCGCAGCTTGACAAGCCGCTCGCGCGTCACCTCGCCCAGACAACGAACCGCCAAGCCCGGCCCGGGGAACGGATGACGCCAGACAATTTCCTCGGGCAGTCCCAGCTGCAGGCCCAGCCGGCGGACTTCGTCCTTGAACAAATCGCGCAGCGGCTCGATCAGCTTGAAGCTCAAATCCTCGGGCAGCCCGCCGACGTTGTGGTGCAGCTTGATCGTGGCGGCCGGGCCGTCTTTGGCCGCGCCGCTTTCGATCACGTCTGGGTACAGCGTCCCCTGGGCCAGGAACTCAGCCCCCGAAATCTTGGCCGCTTCGTCGGCGAAACAGTCGATGAACGCGCGGCCGATGCGGCGACGCTTCTCTTGCGGATCGGTCACGCCGGCCAACGCGGTCAGGAACCGATCTTCGGCCTTGACCACGTGCAGATCGGTGGCAAAGTGCGTGGTGAACTCGCGGATCACCGAGGTCTCTTCGTCCTGACGCAGCAGGCCGTTGTCGACCAAAATGCACGACAACTGCGACCCGATGGCGCGGTACAGTAGCGCCGCCACCACCGACGAGTCGACGCCACCAGAAAGCCCGCAAATGACGCGGCGATTGCCGACGCGCTCGCGAATCTCGCGGACCGCCTCTTCGGCAAAGTTGGCCAGTTGCCAACTACCGCTGCAGCCGCAAACGCGACGCAAAAAATTCGACAACAGCGCCTTGCCGATCGGCGTGTGAGTGACCTCGGGATGAAACTGCAGGCCGTAGACTGGCAGGCTCTCGTGGCGCACCGCGGCGATGGGGCACGTGCCCGTCGCGGCCAGCGGCTTGAAGCTGCTGTCGACCTTGGTCACCTGGTCGCCGTGGCTCATCCAGACTTCGCTGGTCGGCGGCACGCCCTCGAACAAGACGTCAGGGGTGGTGACGTTGATTTTGGCGCGACCGTACTCGCGGGCGGGAAAATTCTGGACATGGCCACCAAGAACGTCGCAGGCCAGTTGCATGCCGTAGCAGATGCCGAGCACCGGTATGCCCAGGCGGAAAATCCGTGGATCGCAGCGCGGGGCGCCATCTTCATAGACGCTGGCCGGCCCGCCCGAGAGGATGATCCCTTTGGGCTTCAACTCTTCGATTCGCTCGGGCGTGATGTTGTAGCGGACAATTTCGCAGTAGACCTGATCTTCGCGCACGCGCCGCGCGATGAGTTGCGCGAACTGCGAGCCGAAATCGAGAATCAAAATCTTTTCGTCGGCCAGCCGTCGGGCCGGCGGGGTCTTGCTGCTAGTGGTCTGGGTCTTACCGCTGGTGCTCATGGCCCACAGAATCCGTGGAAGGCGATCGTTTCGCGCTGGGCCGCGAGGGCCGTTGGCGAAAGCCGCGTGATAGGCGGCTCGGGCGGTACTTCCTTGGCCGCCGCGACAAACAAAAAACGCCCGACAGTCGCGGGCGAATCGCGAATTATAGGACTTACGGGGTCCGGTGCCTACCACCCCTGAACCATGGCCGCGGCCCCCGCTTTCGAGCGAGATTCGGGCCACTAATCTCAGGTGTATGAAACGCGATGAATAAGGCCGCACAAGGATTTGCGACGCGGGACGCTTTTGGCCGTGGCGCTGCTGATTGTTAACGGTGTGCCGTCAGGAAGGCCAGCAGGTCGCGCAGCTCTTGATCGGTGAACCGGTCGATCAGCTTGACGGGCATGATCGACTCGGGCTGCGGCTGGATGTCCGAGACTTCGGTCGTGCGGACTTTGAACTGTTTGCCCTGGGCGTCGAGGTAGGTGTATTCATCGAGATTGGTGTGAATGAGCATGCCCGAGGCGACCTGGCCGTTGTCGAGCACCATCTGCCAAACCTGGTAGTGCGGGGCGACGATGGCACTGGGCTGCAAGATCGATTCCAGGATGTGCCGCCGCTCGGTGCTGCCGATCAGGCTCAAGTCGGGCCCCACCGATTGGCCGTGCCCCTCGACTCGATGACAGCGATTGCAACCGGCGAGCCGCGCGTTGAAGAACGCCCGCCGCCCTGCTTCGGCGCTGGCCGGTCCATCAAGCCGCAGCAACCAGCCCGCCGTGTCGCGCACGTCGGGTCGCGCTTGATCGGGTGACTTGCCGAGCGCCCGGGCAACCAGTTCGGCGCTGTCGGGTTGTTGCGTGGCCAGTTGTTGCAAGCGGGACTGCTGCTCGGCCGAAAGCTGCGCGCTAGTTAAGGCCCGCAATGCTTCGTCGCGCAGTAGTTTGCTCGAACCGAGCGCGAACTGCACTAGCGCTGGCACGTCGGCCGTCGGCGCCGAGGTCAGGCCGACGAGCGCTTCGGCCCGGACTTGCTCGTCGCGCGACGTGTCGTTCAGAATCTCGGTCAACAGCGCCAGGCGCTTTTCACTGGGGTGCTCGGCCAGCGAGCGGACTGCTTCCAACTGCAACGGCACGTCGCTTTGATTGGCCAGCCGCTTGAGCAGATCGAGCGACAATTGCTTGTGCGTGGCCGGCACCAGGCGCAACAACGTGGCGCGGCGCGCGGCCGGCTGGTTCGAATCGTTGAGCAGCTTGACGAAGTGATCGGCCATCTTGGCGTCGCTCACCTCTTCGCCGTCCAGTCGGGCCAGCGCTGTGGCCAGGCCTTGATACAAGCGAACCGAAAGGCCAGGCCCTTCCAGCGCGCTGGCGACCTGGGGACGCAGCTCGGTCAATTGTCGATCGGCGATCCACTTGGCCGCCAGAAAGCGAACCGCTTCGTCCGAGTCGGCCAGCCAGTCGGCAACGATCTTGGGATCGTTCATCCCGGCGGCGCGTTGGGCCAACAGGAGCCCGATCCGCTGTCGCGGTGTCTTCAAGTCGTCGGGACGAATCGCGGCCAAGCGTTCGCGGTTGTGCCCCAACTCGCGAACCGCCGCCGTACGCAAGAAGGGATCGTCATCGTCAAGTAGCGTTAGCAGCTGTTCAGGCGTGGCAATTGCGGAAATTGCCGCCAAACGCACGGCAGCAGGCTGTTTGGCGTTAAGCCAGTCGGCATTCCAAAGTTTAAGCTTATTCCTCAAAGCGATTTCGACAACATGGGCACGGAACGGGACGTCTGTCTCGATGTTCATCAATAAAAGCAGGGCGTCGCACGGCTCAATACAAGTGTCTGCGATTGTTGCCAATACTCGCAGTTGTTGCTTTTGATCGCGGCCAGGCTTTCTTGACAAGGTTGCAAGCAACTCGTGTCCATCTTTAGTTGCGACAAGTTCTCGCGCCGCTTGCTCACGCATTGAGCGGTCATGACTCTGCAACCTGTCTTCTAGTTTCTCCGGGCGAGGCTGCGGCTTGGCGCCAACCTGTCGCAAATGCCAGACCGCACCTTGGTGGTGCAGGTTGTAATCACGGCGGACCCAATCGCTGAAGTACAGCGAACCATCTGGCGCCGTGGCCAAGCCGACGGGGCGGAACTCGGTTCCGCCTTGTACGAACGGCTTGCGCTCGGCCACGTATGATGCGCCGCGCGGCTGCAATCGATAGCGCTCGACGCGATGATCGGCCCAGGAGGTGACCAGCAAGTCGCCCCGATACTCGTCCGGCAGGCCGTCCGACTCGTAGCTCAGCACCTCGCAGGGGGCTTCGCCGGTTCCCGAGACCATGGGGAGCGTGCCGGGCAACTGGCCGTTCCAGCTTTGAAACGGGTGGCGTCCCGAGCGGCCATAGCGAAACTGATAGCCGTAGTCGCCGCCGTCGATCACGTGCAACAGCCGGCACGGCGGGCTTGAATCGGGATCGTTATCGACGCACCAGACGCGACCAAAGACGTCGATCGTCAGCCCGAATGGATTCCAGAATCCGGTGGCCACGCGCTGCAGCTTGGCCCCTGCGGCCGTGCAGCGGAACACGTTGCCTCCCTCGCCCTGATCTTTGATCGTCGAACCGTCAGCAGCCACCAACTCGTAGCTGGCTCCCAGGTTTTCACCCATGCCGAACCAGAGGTTCCCCTCGGCGTCAAACGTCAGCCCCGACAGCCCGTTGTGCGGATAGTTCCCCGCGGTGTTGAGCTTGATGATCGTTTGCTTCGACTCAGCCGCGCCGTCCCCGTCGAGGTCGCGGAGCCGGAAGATTTCGCTGCGGGCGGCCACGTACACGCTGCCATCGCGGGCGGTGGCCAGGTCCATCGTGGCGTCCGAGCCTTCGTAGAATGTGGTGAACTTGTCCGCGCGGCCGTCGCCGTCGGTGTCCTCGAGGATGCGAATCCGGTCGTGCGCGGGGCCTTGATAGTCGGGCGGACGGAAGTGTGTATGGCTTTCAATCACGAGCAGCCGGCCGCGGGCGTCGAAGTCGATGCTCACCGGATGAACGATGTCGGGCGAGGCCGCGAAGCAGATGACTTCCAGCCGGTCGTCCACGACCCGCGGCGCGGTCGGAGCGGGTGCGTCGGCGGCCCGAGAGGTTGTTGCCAACAGGGCGATCACCGCGCCGGCGATGACGCCACCAACCAACGGTTTGCTCAACGTAACGCTCCCAGGCAGAAAAATGACAACGTGCGCGGCCGCTAGGCTCGCAAATCGGCAATCGGCGTGGCGAATCCTTGGACCTGATTGTCGACCAGGTCGATGCGCTTGGCGTGCTCGCCAATGCGAATGCCAGTCCGCTCGGCGGGGGAACGTGTCTCGCGCAACTGGTTCTTCACCAGTTGAATCGCCTCGGTCTCACCCTGTACGTCGATGCCAATACCGCGTTCGTCCCCCGAGTCAACAATCCGATTGTTCTCGATCCGATTGCGATGCGGCGCGAACGGCTGGCCTTGCTCGGGTCGGAACAGGACGCCGACCTTGCCCGAGCGGAGAATGTCGTTGTCGCGAACCAGGTTGTTGTTGTCGTGATGGCCGATTGAGACGCCGTACGAGCGGTTGCCGTCGATCGTATTGCGCTCGGCCAGCCCCCCTTTGACGCCCCAGCAGAAGAAGATACCGATCGTGTTTCGTTCCAGCTTGTTGTTGCGAATCACGGGGCGTTGCGAGCCCGAGCCAGGGTGCAAGCCCAGATCGGTGTTGTCGTGGCTGTGGCAGCGCTCGACCAACACGTCGTGACAGATTTGCCAGCTCATGCCGTCGCCGTTGTAGTTGCGGGCGGTCACTTCGCGCATCGTCATCCGATTGCAATCTTGCAGGAAAATGCAGCCGCCGTAGTTGCCGTTGAAGTTCTCGTTATGCTCCCGATTGCCGTCCAGCGTAATGTTCTCGATCGTCACGTCGGCGATGTTCTCGCCACTGAGCAGCGGAAACAGCGTGGCCACCGTCGACTCGCCCGAGCGCCAGAAGTTATCGCGCAGCGCCCGGTCGAGCTTGAAGCGATTGCCGCTGCGCGCCACCAGAGTTCGCTTAACGACGGTCGTGCCGCCATTGTGCGAGTTCTTGCAGGTCAAACAAACGCCGCCGCCGACCTGAAATCCTGCGGCGGAGGCGAGCGTGATTTCCTGGTCGAACCAATCGGAATCATCGGCTAGCTTGACGCGCGTGGACGGCTCCTTAACGAGCACGCTGTCCGCGCCGCTTCCCAACAGTCGGACCTTTGAAGCCAGGTAAACCGCATTGCGCAGTCGATACGTGCCGGGCAGCACGCGAACCGTGCCACCCCCCAGGCGCGCAACGTAATCGACGGCGGCTTGCAGCGCCTTGTCATCGGCACCCACCAGATCGGCCTTCGTCGGCCCCACGGTCACGGTCAGTTGCTCGTCCCAGCGCGGCTCGCGCGCGTCGCCCGAGGTGGCGCGGGGCTCGTAATCGGTGGTGTCGGGCCAGGCCCAGGCCGAGCGACAAGTCCACGCGCCGGCCAACGCGGACGCAGCGCCAAGAAAACGACGACGAGTCGACGTGCTCATGATTGCCTCACGCCAAAAGTTTCTTCACCACGTTGCCGGCCACGTCAGTCAAGCGGAAATCGCGTCCCTGGAACCGGTAGGTCAATCGCTTGTGATCCAATCCCAACAGGTGCAGGATCGTGGCTTGCAAGTCGTGAACATGGACTTTGTCTTCGACGACCGAGTAGCCCAACTCGTCGGTTGCCCCGATGGTTTGCCCCGCCTTGATCCCGCCGCCGGCCATCCACATGGTGTAAGCGTCAATGTGATGGTCGCGGCCGATCAGCTCGCGCGGCTCGCCCATCGGTGTGCGGCCGAACTCGCCACCCCAAATCACCAGCGTGTGGTCCAATAGGCCGCGCTGCTTCAGGTCTTTGATCAACGCCGCGGCGGGCTGGTCGACTTCGCGGCAACGATCGTCGAGCGGCTGGCCCAGGTGGGTTCCCTGGTTGCCGTGATGGTCCCAGTCGGTGTGATAAAGCTGGACGAAGCGGACGCCGCGCTCGACCAGCCGCCGGGCCAGCAGGCAATTGTTGGCGAACGACGGCTTGCCCGGCTCGGCACCGTATTGCTGCAGGGTGTCGGCCGTTTCGCCCGCGATGTTGGTCAGCTCCGGTGCGCTCGATTGCATGCGAAACGCCATTTCATAGGCGGCGATCCGTGTGGCGATCTCCGGGTCGCCGACCGTGCGCAGCCGTTCGGAGTTCAGCTTGCCCACCGCGACGAAGAATTCGCCCTGGTCCTTAGCGTCGACCCCCGGCGGGTTGGTCATGTTCAAGATCGGCTCGGGGCCCGACATCAGCGGCACCCCCTGGAAGCTGGTCGGCAGGAAGCCACTGCCCCACAACGGCGCGCCGCCGCGCGGGCCGCGTGGTCCCGATTGTAGCACGACGAAGCCGGGCAGATTCTGTGACTCGCTGCCGATGCCGTAAGTGACCCAGGCCCCCATGCTCGGCAAGCCGAACCGCGACGTGCCGGTGTTGACGAACAGCTTGGCCGGCCCGTGGTTGAACACGTCGGTGGTCATGCCACGAACGACCGATATCTCGTCCACCACGGTGGCCAGGTGGGGGAGCAATTCGCTGAGCAGCGTGCCGCTCTGACCGTGCCGCGCGAACTTGCGCCGCGAGCCGAGCAGCTTGGCGTCTCCCTTGATGAAGGCGAAGCGCTTGTTCTTGGTGTACGACGGCGGAATGACCTGGCCGTCGAGTTCGCGCAGCTTGGGCTTCTCGTCGAACAGTTCCAGTTGGCTTGGCCCGCCGGCCATGAACAGGAAGATGACGTTCTTGGCCTTGGCCGGAAAATGGGTCGGCCGCACCGCCAGTGGTGACGTGGCCGGCGGCGCGCCGGTCGCGCCATTGGCCGAGGAATTCAATAGCGAAGCCAGCGCGAGCGAGCCGAGCCCCACGCCGCAATCGGCAAAGAAATGCCGCCGCGTGCGCGCTCGCAGGAGCGCTTGTTCGAGTTGCTGGGCCGAATGCTCGTTCATACGTCACTCTCGCGTCACGAATTCATCCAGATTTAGCAGCACGCGGCCGACGCCGACCCAAGAGGCCGCTTCGACCGGCTCAAAACCGGCCAACGCCTTGCCGGCCGCAACTTGGCGCGCGGCGTCGGGCTTGGCGACGAAGGATTGGCGCTGCTTTTTCAAATAGTCAACGAGCGTCTTTTCCTCTGCTTCCGTCGGATCGCGCGACAGTGTGAACCGAGCGCCGGCCCGCACACGCGCGATGTCGTCCTTGGCCGAAGTGTTCAACATCCGCGCCGCCAGCGCCACGGCGAACTCGACAAAGGCCGGGTCATTGGCCAGTGTCAGGGCCTGTAGCGGCGTGTTCGAGCGCACCCGCCGCGTACACGTCGTATTGGCGTCCGGCGCGTCAAAGACGGTCAAGAACGGATAAGGGCTCGACCGCCAGAAAAAGGTGTACATCGCGCGGCGGTAGCGGTCTTCGTCCTTGCTCTCGGCCCAATACTTGGCGGTCTGGGTGAAGCTGAACATCGCTTTGGGTTGCGGTGGGTAAACGCCCGGGCCGCCGACCTCGCGCGACAACAGCCCGCTGCTGACCAGGGCCGCGTCACGAATCATCTCGGCTTCGAGTCGCAGGCGCGCTTGGCGCGCGAGCAGCTTGTTGTACGGATCCTTCTGCGCGATGTCGGCTCGAGCGTGGGACGATTGCCGGTACGTGGCGCTGGTGACGATCAGACGGTGCAGTTGTTTCATGCTCCAGCCTTGTTGCATGAACCGCGTGGCCAGCCAGTCGAGCAGCTCGGGGTGGGTCGGCCGGTCCCCTTGCACGCCAAAGTCGTTTTCCGTGCCGACGATTCCTTGGCCAAAGTAGCGCTGCCAGACCCGATTGACCGTCACCCGCGCGGTGAGCGGGTTCTGTTTGCCGATCAGCCAGCGGGCAAAGTCGAGCCGACTCGCGGACTTGCCTTCATGTTCCAAGCGAGGCAACACGGCCATCACGTTGGGTTGCACGACCGCGCCGGGGCGGAGGAAATCGCCGCGGAGGTGAACGTGCGTCACGCGCGGCTCGGCCCGCTCGCGCATCACTAGGGCTGTCGTGACCTTGGCCTTGAGTTGTTTGTGGCGCTCTTTCAGGTCGTTGAGGGCCTGCATCACCGGAATCCGCTCGGAATCGTGCTTCTGGAACTCATCGCGCAGGAGTTTCACCTGGGCCGCCGATCGCTTATCGGGCGCGACGCGCAGCGTGATCATCATCGGACTCAGCACCGCCAGCACTTCCGGAGATTTGTTATCACCGGCCAGTAGATCGACCTCGGCCAATAACCGCGCTTCCCAGTCCTTTTGCCGGCCGATGCCGCTCTGATCGACGTCGGCCAGACGTTTTTCGGTTTGGGCGATCTCAGCGGCAATGGCCGGTTCTTCCTTGGTTTGCTGATTGGTCGGCAAGGGCAAGGCCGGCTCGTCGGCGTTATTGAAGATGGCGAAGTACTGATAAAACTCGCGCTGCGAGATGGCGTCGTATTTGTGGTCGTGACACCGGGCACAGCCGAGCGTCAGCCCCAGGAACACGCTGCCGGTCGTGCTGACGCGGTCGACCACCGCTTCGACGCGGAATTGTTCCTGGTCGGTGCCACCTTCCTCGTTGCGCAGTGTGTTGCGATGAAAGCCGGTGGCCACGCGCTGGTCGATCGTGGCGTCGGGCAACATGTCGCCGGCTAATTGCTCGACCGTGAACTGGTCAAACGGCAAATCCCGATTAATGGCGTCAATGACCCAATCGCGGTATTTCCACATCGTCCGCGCGCTGTCGATCGTGTAGCCGTTCGAGTCGGCATAGCGGGCGGCGTCGAGCCAATAGCGCCCCCAATGCTCGCCATAGTGAGGCGACGCGAGCAGGCGTTCGACCGCGGCTTCGTAAGCTCCGGCCGATGTATCGGACAAAAAGGCGTCAAGCTCCTCGGGCGTCGGCGGCAAGCCGGTCAGATCGAGCGAAAGGCGGCGCAACAGCGTCGAGCGATCGGCCTCGGGCGAGGGGGCGAGGCCAGCCGCTTCGACCTTCGCCAGAACGAACTGGTCGATCGGGTTGCGGGCCCAGGTGGCTTGCTTCGTTGTCGGGGGCGCGGGGTTGGCGATCGGTTGATAGGCCCAGTGCTTGCTGACCACCGGCTTGGCGGCGGCTGGCGCCTCGACGGTCGGGCCCTTGGCCCCTTGATCGATCCATTGCTTCAGCAGCGCGATCTCGGTCGGCTTGAGTCGCGGCCCCTCGGGGGGCATCGGCGAGGCGTCGTCCCCGCCGGCGACCGCTTCGATCAGCAGACTCTCGACGCTCTTGCCAGGAATGATCGCTGGTCCGGTGTTGCCGCCCGTGGTCAGTCCGGCGACCGAATCGACCCGCAACTCGGCTTGCTGCTTGTCGGGGCCGTGGCACTTGACGCAATGCGCCGCCAGCAAGGGGTGAATATCCTGCTCATAGCGCACCGGTTCGGCAGCCGCCAGCGGTGCGGCACAAATCAGCAACAAGAGAACAGCGACTGATTTCATTGGCGGGAACTGGACGGGGCTAAGTCCGGTAGGAGGGCGTCACCATTATATCGTGCCCAGACCAAAGGTTGCCATGTTCGGTCGCCTGGCAAGCCGAGCGAATAACACCTCTCCCTGACAGGGAGGGGCTGGGGGAGGGTAGAGACGTCATTAGCCGCAACATTTCTACCCTCACCCGACTCGCTGCGCTCGCCGACCTTTCCCTGGGAGGGAGAAGTGTAAGCCTCAATTTTCACTGGGCGGGCGACGCGCTGGTGATGTTGCTGCTGACTTGCGAGTCGACCAGCTTCGACACGTCGCTGTCAACGTCGGTCAACACATTGCCGGTGAACGTCACCCGGCGGCTTGGCTTACCCGCTAGCTCGACGGCCTTGGTTTGCAGGCCGGCGAAGGTGTTGCCCGTGATCACGATGTCGGTGGTCGAGTCCAGGATGATGCCGCTCGATGGTTGCTTATCGGTGCGGAAGACTCGCCCTTGGCCGACGTAGCTGTCGCTGAAGGTGTTGCCGGTGATTGTGATTCGATCGCTCTCGGGTCCAACCGCCAGCGCCCGGGCCCAGACCAGCGGGAAGCTATTGCCAGTGACCGAGCAACCGTGGGCGTCGCGCAGGTCGATGCCTCCCTTCTTGTGGTGGGCGATCACGTTGGCCGCCAGGGTGATCCCGTAGCAGTCCCGATCGAGGATGATGGCGGTGTCTTCGCATTCCTCGATCATGTTGCTCGACACGATCGACCCGTAGGTGTTCTCGATGACCACGCCATGGCGCAGGTGATCGTCCACGTTGTTACCCGACATGCACAGGTTGAAGCTGTCCAGGCAGCGAACCGCGTCCAAGTTCTCTTCGAAGTGATTGGCCGCCACGACGATGTCGTGCCCGCCCAGGATCTCGAGCCCGCTTTGCTTGTTGTAAGTAATCAACGAATTGCAAACGCGCGGGTCTTCGTAGCATTGATCCAGACGGATGCCGTGACCGCCGTGGTAGCTGACGGTAATGCCATTCAGGAAGATTTCGTTGATGCCGGTGGCGTCGATACCGTGGCCGCATTTCTCGTTGCCGGTCAGGCGGAGGTTCTGCACCTGCACGCGCCAGACGCGGGCCTTCTTGTTCTCGGCGTACCCTTTGGGGCGAATGACAAGGGTCGACTTGCCGGCGGTGTTCACGTTCTTGATGTTGGTGCCGGTCCCCTGGCCGATCAGGAGCGTGTCTTCTTGTTCGACTACTAGCGGCTCGTTGATCTCAAACGTGCCGGCCGGCAATTGGACCACGCCGCCGGTCTTGGGCAAGGCGTCGATCGCCGCTTGGATCGACGGGTAATTGGCGGCGTCGATCGTGGCGACCGCGCCGGGCAAGCGACCGCTGGCCGGAGCTTGTTGCGCCTGACTAGTCGACCAGTGGGCGGCCAAAGCAGCGGCCGCAACGACTACGACACAAGCGATTGAGAATCGGGCGGTTGACATCGTGGGAGTTCCTTACAGTTTGCGGGCGAAATGGACCTGGCGGGCGACTTCGATGAACCCGCATGATGGATAAAGCCGGTTGCCGACCGCGTTTTGGGCCATCGTTTCGATCATGGCGTACGCCAGCCCCTCGCGGCGGAAATAATCGAGCGCGTATTCAACCAACTGGCGACCGAGTCCCTGGCCGCGCATTTCGGCCGACACGGCCAGGTTGGGAATGCGTCCCTTGCCGGCCTCGCGATCGACGCGGGTGGTGACGTAGCCGACAACCGCGCCGGCGGACTCGGCCACGAACACGCCGGCGGGGTTGGCTGCGACGTCTTCGTCGATGTGCCGGGCTTTGCGCCAGCGCCAATCATGTTCGTTCAACACGCCCAGCACGCGCTCGACGTCTTGCTCGAGTGTCACCTCGCCAAACGACTCGACCGTCAACCGTTTGAGGGCTGCCAGGTCGTCAGGTCGATAGGTGCGGATGACCAGCGAAGACATTTTCAAAGGCGCCGATACGTTCGAGTCGAAGCGAATTAGGTAGGAGGGTCAGGCGCGGTATGCGCGCCGTTAGATGCGCAAAAAGATCTTGCGGCGATACATCCACAACAGCACCAGCCAGAACACCAGCCCGACCAGGACGTTTTGCAGAATGGGCAAATCGGCGGCCGGCACCAGGCCAAAGATGCCGTGCTTTACGGCGGCCGCGTCGAACTTGCCAGTCCAGCCAAACAGCAGCTTACCGGCCGATTCGCTCCCCAGGTGGGTTTGCAACGTCTTCAACATCCACGGCTTCAGGAGTTGGCCCAAGAGGTAGCTGGCAATCGAGTTCATCCCCACCACGATCAGCGGGAACGTCCACCAGCGCCACTTGAGCACGTCGATCACCATGTAGAACCCGGCCAGCATCAAGCAGCACCAGCCGGTCGAAAACAGCGCCCACGACGGCGTCCAGATGCGCTTCACCAGCGGGCAGCCCAATTGCGAGCAGATGAGCCCCAAGCCCAATCCGCCAAGGCCGGCCGCGACGAGCATGATTGTTTTTTGCGACGGCGAGCGAGACGTTCGCAGCAACTCGCCGCACATCAGACCAAAGATCATCGTGGCCAGCGAAGTGATGAAATTGATGGTCTGATAGCCGCCGGCGTTGAACTCGAACGGCTTGCCGCGCGGGAGTTCGTTCAGGACTTTCAGGTCGACGGCCTGGCCGACGTTGGCGTTCTTGTGCCAGACCGGTGGGAGCGATTCGAGATGCGCTTGCGCCCACTGGGCCGTGACGCCGGCCTTGGGGTTGCCCGTCTCGAAGTTGATTCCTTGCGTCGGGTACGTGGCGTAGGCGATCCAAGCGCCGACCAACAGCACCGCCGCCACCACGCCTTGCAGCCACGTTGGCCGCCGCCACATCAAATAAAGGAACGGATAGCCCAAGCCGATCTGCGACAGCACATTCATAAACTGCCACTCGGTCGCTGACGCACTGCCCGAGGTGAGAAATACACCTAGAGCGACCAGGATCACGGCCCGCCAGCAAGCGTGGGCGAACATGCCGATCCACGACGCGCCTTGCTGCTGACGCTTCAGATACGAATAGGCCATCGACACGCCGACCATGAACATGAACGACGGCTGGATCAGATCCCAGAACGCGCAGCCCCGCCACTCGACATGGCTGAACTGGTACTGCACGGCGCTCCAAAAGGCGATCGGCTCATGGGCCGCTTGGTTCAGGGCCACATGATTCTTGGCCGCAGCCGCCAGGCCAAAGCCATTGAACATTAGGGCCGTCATGATCAGGCCACGATAGGCGTCGAGCGACAGTAATCGCTCTTGCCCAGCGGCCGTGACCGGAGGATTCGCCGCCGGGCTGCTGGCGGGCTTGGCGGGCGGTTGGGTCGGACGTTCGAGCAACGTGGATTCCGCCATGATGTCACCGAGTTATTGATTGAGGCGCGCCGCGGGCGTGTGCTTCGAGTAGCGCACGCGGACCTGGTCGTGCATGGTGTACAGCCGGAACTTCTGGCCGTCGTCGACCAGGATGCCACTCGATTCGTTCATCACCAGCGGATTGCCGGGATACTTTTCCCAGTGGATCAAGTCGTCGCTGGCCGCCAGGTTCGTCGACCATCGCTTCCACTCGGGCGTGTCGGCCGCGTGGTAGACCGCGTAGTAACGTCCCTGGTACTTCACGACCTGGTTCATCGCCACGGCGTATTGATCGTAGGGCGTTGGCCCGCGGGCGATGACCGGCTCGTCGCTGGTGTTCGTCCAGGTCTTCAGATCGGTCGAAGTCGCCAGCCAGATGCCGGCGTCGCGCCGCTCGTAGTACAAGTACCACTTGTCGCGCTCGCGCCAGAGGGTCGGCGTGCCGTACGGGCCGGGTTCGATCGGCTGGCCATTCACGCGCCGCACGTCGAGCGAGCCGTGCAGCTTCCATTCGACTCCATCGCGCGAGGTCAGCAACTCGGCAAGGTCGTTCAGCCCCTCGGCCACCATGTACCAGGTATCGCCGACGCGGAGAACCTGCATGTCTTCGACCCAATGGTCGCGGACGAGCGGGTTTCGCGGCCAGCGCGTCCAGCTCAGGCCGTCATCGCTGGTGGCGTAGCCCAACAGCTTGATCGAAGGTTTTTGGCCGTCGTACCCGGTGTACCACATTCGATACTGGCCACCTTCGCGGACGATGTAGCCGCGTTCGCGAATCTTGACGTCCCAGTGGCCGGGGCCGGCGCCGGTGAAGATGGGGCTGGCTTCGGCGGGCTCGAACTCGGTGAGTTCTTTGGGGAACTCGACGGCGATGACGGTGGTGGCAAAGGACAAGGAGACCAGCGCTAACGTGGCAAGCGTACGCGCCGCGGCGGTGATTCGTCCCAGGAATGGGCAAAGAGAGCGCGAAATGATGGGCAGGCGGGGCATGAGCGGCAGGCCGGGAAGTGAATTCATTTGGCGGGTAGGCGACCTTAGCCTATTCCATTGGCCGCCGGTTGGCTACCAGGAATTGGCGAAATCGCCACCGGAACCCCGCCAAGGAGCTTCAATCGGCCGTCGCCACCAGCGGGTCGGCCAGCTTGCTCAACTGCTCGCTGGGCGTGAAGTTCAACGACGCCGAGTTCAAGCAGAACCGCAGCCCCGTTGGCCGCGGGCCGTCGTCAAAGACGTGCCCTAGGTGCCCGTCGCAGCGCGCGCAGTTGATTTCGGTGCGAATCATCCCGTGACCTTCGTCGACCTGCTCGCTGACATTGCCGGGCGCGATCGGTTGAAAGAAGCTCGGCCAGCCGGTGCCGGAATTGAACTTGGCGTCGGACGAGAACAGCGGCAGCCCGCAACCGGCACAGGCGTAGACCCCCTGCTGCTTGTTGTCGAGCAGCGTGCCGCAAAACGGCCGCTCGGTGCCGGCGCTGCGCAAGACTTGAAACTGCTCGGGCGTCAGCCGCTCGCGCCACTGCGCGCTGGTCAGCGACAACTTCTCGGTCGCCACCGGGCCGACCAACTCGCCTTGGCTGTTGAAGACGTGGACCTGGATCATCTACTCAAGCTCCGTATCTTGCGCGCCAGATACAATGATTCGAGCCTGCGTGCCAACACGCAAACACCCCTCCCTTTCAGGGAGGGGTAAGGGGGAGGGTAGAGACGTTATTGGCCAGTAATGTTTTTACCCTCACCCGCTCGCTGCGCTCGCGACCTCTCCCTTAAAGGGAGAGGTGTAGCCTGTCGGCTAAAGGGAAAAGCTTACTGTCCCTTGGCGACGTCGCTTTTCTTCATCAGCTCGGGATGCTTGTCCCGAACCTTGCACGCCTTGGGATATGACGTCGACAGGATGTACGGCTGGTTCGGATTCAGCCGCGCGTAATCCTGATGATAAACCTCGGCAGGGTAGAACTCCTTGAGCGGCTCAAGCGTGGTGACGATCTTTTTCTTGAACGCATGTTTTGCCGTCAGTTGCGCGATCTTGTCCTCGACCGCTTTCTTCTGCTGCTCGTTGGCATAGAACACGGCCGAGCGGTACTGTGTGCCGATGTCGTGTCCTTGCTGGTTCAACTGGGTCGGATCGTGGGCGTCGAAAAACACGTCCAGCAACTGGTCGAAGCGAATCACCTTGGGGTCGTAGGTGATGCGAATCGCCTCGGCGTGGCCGGTCGCGCCGGTGCAGACGGTCGGGTAGTTGGCCGTTTCTTTCGAGCCGCCGCTGTAGCCGCTTTCGACGTCGCCGACCCCCAGCAATTGTTCAAAGGCCGCCTCGGTACACCAGAAGCAGCCGCCAGCAAACACCGCGGTCTCGGTCGACGATTGCATGCTCACTCCTTTGGCCGGCGTGCCGGTTGACGGGGCCGATTCGGCCGCCGGGTCGGCCAACTCGGCCAGCTTGGTGCTCGGGGTAAAGTTCAAGGATTCCGAATTCAAGCAGAACCGCAACCCTGTCGGTCGCGGGCCGTCGTCAAATACGTGTCCCAGGTGCCCGTCGCAGCGTCCACAGTTGATCTCGGTGCGCGTCATGCCGTGGCTGTGATCGGCGCGCTCGGCCACGTTTCCTTTGCCAATGGGCTGAAAAAAGCTCGGCCAGCCGGTGCCCGAGTGGAACTTCGAGTCCGACGCAAATAGCGGCAAGCCGCACGCCACGCAAGTGTAGACCCCTTCCTCCTTGTTATCGAGCAGTCGGCCACAGAACGGCCGCTCGGTCCCTTTGCTGCGGATGACGGCGAACTGCTCGGGCGTGAGCAGCTTTTTCCACTCGGCGGGCGTCTTGACGACGCGCGGCGAATTGACCGGGCCGACGAGCTTCCCTTCGCGGTTGAAGACATGGACGCTGACCGTCTTGGCGTCGTGCTTGGCTCCATCGGGAGGCGCGGCATTCGACGAGCTGTAGATCATCAGGACGGCAAACGTCACCAGCACCAGGGCCGTGAACAGAGCGATACGAGCGGGTTGCATAGTGGCGACAACTCCGAAGCGTAAGAGGGAGGACGTTGTTCGGTGGGCACACGTCTATTATAGGCGCGGCAAACACCCCTCCCTTTCAGGGAGGGGCTGGGGGAGGGTAAACGCGCCGCGCGAGCCTGACACGTGACCCTCATCCGGCGGCTTGCGCCGCCACCTTCTCCCGGCGGGAGAAGGGTGATCGGCGCGGCGCATCTTGAAATGGTTCAATCATCTCAAGACGACCCATCAGCCAGGACTTATCATAGCCTGAATCGCGGCAATTCCCCTAGAGGTTTTTGGCCGCTGGCGAGTGACATAACAATGGCCGCAGCCCGAGCGTTACAGCTTCTTAACGCCGCGGATTCTCGTACCAGACGACGTTTTTGCTTTGCTGGCCCGCTACCAGCAAGTCCAGATCCCCGTCCCGGTCCATGTCGACGGCTCTGAGGTCGTACGCCGCCTGGGCGGTGTCTAGAACGTGGGTCGTGAAGCCGCCGCGGCCGTCGTTCTCGAACCAGGCGCAAACCCGGTCGCCGTACGCGCACGTCGCGCAATCAATATCGCCGTCTCCGTCCAAGTCGGCCACCGCGAGCGAGTGGGGCTCTTTGAGCGTGTCGTGGATGTCGTGGATCTGCCAATCGGGAGCCTCGAACCAGATCACTCCTCGGCCGTGGCCGCGCGTGGCAATGAAGTCGACACGTCCGTCGCTGTTGACGTCGGCTTGCTGAATGTTCGTTGCGCCGGCCTGGCGATCGGCCAGCAGGTGCTTTGTCCAGGGCTGGCTGCGATCGGGCGGCGCTTCCCACCAGGCGAACTGCGCCTCGGGCACGGCCTCGGCCTTGTCGCCCCCCTTGGCGGCCAGCGCGATGTCGGCACGCCCGTCGCCGTTGACATCCCCCAAGCCAAAGTAATGGCTCAACCCGGGTGCATCGCGGTTGGCGAACACGTGCCGCGTCCAGCGCTCGGCCCCGCGCACGTCGCGCGGCACGGCCAGCCACACGGCCGACGAGGGGAACGGCTCCTTGGGTTGCGCGCTGTTGGCGATCAGATCGATCTTCCCGTCTCCATCGACGTCCCCTTTCAACAGTCCGTGGATGCCAATGATCTGGTCGTCGACCACGCGCAGCGGCCAGCGCGATTCGAGCGGGCGCTCGGGCTGTTCGAGCCAGAAGACCAGCCCGGGCATGTGCTGGGCGCCGATGTAATCGAGGTCGCCGTCACCATCGACATCGAAGGTCTCGCTGTGGATGGCGTTGTGGCCGGGCGTCTCGTCCAGGATAATCTCGCGCCAATCGGGAGCGACGAACAAGCGTGCCTTGCCGCCGCTGTGACTGATCACGTCGGGCAGGCCGTCCCCCGAGAAGTCACCCGCCACCGCGGTGTTGGTGTGGATGCCTTGGTGGACGGTGTGCTTCTTCCAGGCGGTTGTCTTGGTGTTGGATAATGCACTCTTGATGCTGTCCGCGACCGCGCCGCCGAGCAAATCGTAGCCTTCGCCGTTGAAGTGGACGTCATCGGGCTTGCCGGTCTTTTCGGCGTGGGGGAGCATGAACGTGTACAAATCATCGATCGCCACGCCTTGCGCTTTCATCACCCGGGCCGCGACCTGATTGCGCTCAACGATCTTCTGGGGCAAGTCGGGGCCGTCCTTGGTCTGGGCTGGGCAAGGGGTCGTGCTAGCCCAGATCAACTTCGCTCCGCTCTGCTTCAACTTTTCGACCAGCTCAGTTAATCGCGCTTCATAGTCCGCGAGCTTGGTATTCCGGTCGTGGATGCCGAAGTTGAAATGGACCACGTCCCAACGGGCGTCACCGAGCCAAATGTTGAGCTTCTTTAAGCCATTGGCCGTTGGCCCACAATTCTCGGGGGCGCGATGCACGTTGGCCACGCCAGCCAATGCCTTACGCGCCGGCAACGTGTAACCGCGCGAAATCGAATCGCCGATCAACAGCACTCGCGGCAACATAGGATCGTCCTCGACATAGTCCCAGGCCGACGTGCGCCCGGCGATCGCGTCGCGCTGATACAAGGGCAAATAGAAGCCGCCCAGGTTCTTCTCCAGCACCGTTTCCCATTTCTGGCGCTCGGGCGTCTGCTTGGCTTTCCATTCGGCGAACTTGCGAGCCAGTTCGGCTTCTTCGGCAGCTTTGCGCGCCGCCTCGGCGTCGGCATTGGCCGCGGGGGCGGGTTTATTGTCGGCGGCGGGCTTTACGGGATCGTTGCCCGATTGCTGCTCGGCCAGTGTCTTCAAGTAAGCCTGTTCTTTCTGTTCGACGTAACGCTTGTAGCCGGCGGGGTCGATAAAGGGGTTCGACTTCGGCTGGGCCTTCTGCGCCTCGTACTTGTCGAGCATGCCGTAGTAGTTGCCATGCGCGCCCAGGAACAAATCGCAAGGCAGCGACTTGAGTGTTGCGAAAGTCTTGGCGAAGTCGGTGGCGATCTCCGGGTAGTCGCGATTGTTGACCAGTTGATAGCCCGGGTTGACGTTCGGGCTGCCGATGACGACCACGTCCAGGGCTTTATCACCGTCCTGCTCGCGCCAAGTCCACGTCGTGCATCCGCGCGTGTGGCCGGGCGTCCGCCGAGCCGTTAGCTTGGCGCCGCCGAGCGTCACTTCCTCGCCGTCTTTCAGCACTCGGTCGACAGGGCACGCGGGCCAGTGGCTGTCGGTGTACAGGTACTGCCCCTCGCCGCCGCGGGCGATCACAGAATCGTCCCCTTGCATGACGAACACCTGGGCCCCGGTCATCTGCTTCATCAGGGCGTGACCGGCCACATGGTCGCTGTGAGCGTGACTGGCCAGCAGGATCTTCACGTCGCCGATCTTGAAGCCCAGCGACTCGATGGCAATCCGAATCAGCGGAACCGTTTCTTCAAAGCTGCTGTTGATCAGAATGTGGCCAGCGTCGGTCGTGATCAAGTAGCTGGCCAGCTCCTTCGATCCGACGTAATAGGTGTTGCCCGCGACGCGGTGCGCCGGAAACGGCTCATCGGCCTGGACCGCACCGGACAGCAAGTTAAGAACCAGTACCGAGCACTGAAGCAAGAAAAAATGGAAGCGATGTTGAACAGGCATTGGAATCCGCTCTTGGTTTTGCCGTAGGTCAGGCCTTGGCCTGACAAGATTGTGCCGTCCACTGTCAGCGCACTTCTAACCGCGCGATAGAGCAAGCGAGAAGTGACAGTAGAGCGCACAACGATGTCAGGCCAAGGCCTGACCTACCGAATCCCCTGCACTACACGGTCTCTTCCACCGGCAGCGTAACTTCGGACTCGGTCGCGGGCAACCACTCGGGCCGCCGGCGTCGCACCAGGTAGGAATCGAGCAGATAGACGGCGATGGCCGCCCAGATCATCAGAAAGCTGGTGATTCGCGCCAGCGAGACCGGCTCGCCAAAGGCAAACACGGCCAGCAGCATTTGCACGCTCGGCGCCAGGTATTGCACCACGCTCAGCGTCTTCATCTCCAACCGCTTGGCCGCGCCCGCAAAGAACAACAGCGGCACCGACGTGACCACACCGCTCAGCGCCAACAGCGCGTGCTCGCCCGTCCCGTTGGCCGTGGTGCTTTCGGCGGGCAGCCACGCCAGGTAGGCCAGCCCCGCCGGCGTCAGCGCCAGAGTTTCGACGGTGAGTCCCGGCAGCCCGCCGACCGGCGCAAGCTTCTTCATCAGCCCATAGAGCGAGAACGACACAGCCAAAGTAATGGCGATCCAAGGGACCGCGCCGACGAGCCAAATGGGCGCGACCAGAGCCGCGGCCGCCAGCGTGAAGCAAGCCCATTGCACCCCACGCAGCCGTTCCCCAAGAAACACCACGCCCAGTAACACGTTGGCCAATGGCGTGGCAAAGTAGCCCAGGCTCGATTGCAGCACCTGGCCTCGATCGACGGCATAGATGAACGTCAGCCAATTCACGCCGATGAACAACGTGCTCAGCAGCAACAGCACCAGTGTCCGCCGATTGGTCGCCAACGGTTTGATTTCGCGCCACTGCCCCAACGCCGTCATCACCACCGCCAGCACGGCGAACGACCAGACGACGCGGTAGGCCAGCACCTCGAACGGCGCGATGCCCGCCAGGGCTTTGAAGTACAGCGGGATCAACCCCCACAGGCCGTACGCCGCCAAAGCAAAGATCAACCCGGCGGAGGACGTGCTGCGTGACATGGATGATTGTCGGGGGAGCGAGCGTTTGCCAAAGGGCCTTTAGCCCCCGGTCAGTGACCGGGGGCCAGTAGTGCGAAACAGGGACATCGCATAAGAGCGCAATCGGCGTGTCGGGTTCGCGCGATTTAACCCGCGGTCAGGGCCGCGGTCACGATCTGTTGCGCTTCTTTTACGATCGCGTCCAGGTGGGGCTGATCTTTGAAGCTTTCGGCGTAAATCTTGTAGATGTTCTCGGTACCCGACGGTCGGGCCGCGAACCAGCCGTTGGTCGAGGTGACTTTTAGCCCGCCGATCGACGCATTGTTCCCCGGCGCTTTGGTCAACTTGGCGGTGATCGGCTCGCCGGCCAGTTGCGTATCACGAACGCGCTCGGGTGAGAGCTTCTGCAGCGCGCTCTTCTGCGCCGGTGTGGCCGGCGCGTCGATCCGCGTATAGAACGGCATGCCGAACTCTTTAGTCAGCTCTTGGAAGTGGACGCCTGGATCCTTGCCGGTCGCGGCGGTGATTTCGGCCGCCAACAGGCACATGATTGGCCCGTCCTTGTCAGTGGTCCAGACCGAACCATCGCGGCAGACGAAGCTTGCGCCGGCGCTTTCCTCGCCGCCAAAGCAGCAACTGCCGTCGAACAAGCCCGGCGCGAACCATTTGAACCCGACCGGCACTTCGCACAGCTTGCGCCCCAAGCGGGCCACGACCCGGTCGATCATCGTGCTGCTAACCAGCGTCTTGCCAACGACCGCGCTCGCGGGCCAGTGGGGCCGGTGCTGCAACAAGTATTGAATCGCCACGGCCAGGTAATGGTTCGGGTTCATCAGCCCGGCCGACGGTGTGACGATGCCGTGCCGATCGGCGTCGGGATCGTTGGCGAACGCGACATCAAACTTGTCTTTCAGTCCCAGCAAGCCGGCCATGGCCCACGGGCTGGAACAGTCCATGCGAATCTTGCCGTCGTGGTCGACGCTCATGAACGAGAACGTCGGGTCGACCTTGGTGTTCAGCACCTGGATGTCGAGCCCGTACATGGCGTTGATCGGTTCCCAGTAGCGCCACGCCGCTCCGCCCAACGGATCGACGCCCAGCTTGAGCTTGGCGGCGCGAATCCGCTCCATGTCGATCACGAGCTTCAGGTCCGACACGTACGGCGTGACAAAGTCCTGGCCGTGCGTGGTCGAGGCCTTGAGCGCCGCCGCCAGTGGCACGCGCTTCACGGCTTTATTGTCGCCGCGGAGGATGTCGTTGGCCCGGTTTTGAATCCAATTGGTCACTTCCGACTCGGCCGGGCCGCCATTGGTCGGGTTGTACTTAAAGCCGCCGTCTTCGGGCGGGTTGTGCGACGGCGTGATGATAATGCCGTCGGCCAACTCGGTCTTGCGGCCGCGATTGTGGGTGAGGATCAACCGCGACACGACCGGCGTGGGGGTGACCTGGTCGTCTTTGTCGATCGCGGTTTCGACGCCGTTGGCGGCCAACACTTCGAGCGCGGTCCGGTGCGCGGCGGCCGACAGGGCGTGGGTGTCCTTGCCCATGTAGAGCGGGCCATTGATCCCTTGGCTTTGGCGGTACTCGCAGATGGCCTGCGTGATCGCCAGGATGTGCGCCTCGGTGAACGTGCCATTGCCGGGCGTGCCGCGATGGCCGCTGGTGCCGAACGATACCAGTTGCGTGGCGTCGGCCAGGTCGGGGCGTCGCTCGTGGTATTCGCGTTCAAGCTTGGCGACGTCGATCAACAGTTCCTTGGGCGCAGGTTTGCCGGCCAGCGGAGATCGTGCCACAGGTGCGGTCCTTGTGATGAGGAATCAGTAGGTGCTTCGAACTGTCGGAGCGGCGCGAAGTGCGAACGACAAACACCTCTCCCTTTCAGGGAGGGGCTGGGGGAGGGTAAACGCGCCGCGCGAGCTTGACGCTTGACCCTCACCCGGCAGCTAGCGCCGCCACCTTCTCCCGGGGGGAGAAGGGTTGGCGCCGAGCCGCGCACTACAAAATACCGCATCGAGAGGCTCGCGCCCACGTGCCGAATTCCGCGGCGAAACGGCCATTACTTCGCGACCAGCACCCGCGGATTCATGCCCAGAAAGAACCCCGTTTCAACCACGCCGGGAATGGCCAGAATCGCTTGCGCCAGTCCCTCGGGCTGATTGAGCTGGCCAATGTGGCAGTCGAGGATCAAATTATCATTATCGGTAACGAGCGGCGTGCCTGCGGCGAAGCGAATCTCGAACGTCACCCTCAGCTTGTTGAGTGCCCGCTGAGTGGTGGGCACGGCGAAGGGGACGACTTCGACCGGCAGCTTGCTGCGCGTGCCGAGCTTGGGAACCAGCTTTTCCCGGCCGATCAGGATCACCAACTGCCGCGAGTTCGTGGCCACGACCTTTTCGCGCAACAACGCTCCGCCGTAGCCCTTGATCAGATCCCCTTGCGGATCGACTTCATCGGCGCCGTCGAAGGTGATGTCAAGCGTGGCGACCTCGTCAAACGTCACCAGCGGAATCCCATACTGCGCGGCGAGCGTCGCCGACGCCTGGGACGTGGCCAGCCCGCGGACTTGCAGCCCGGCCTGAACACGCTCGCCGAGCGCCCGAATAAACGCCGCAGCGGCCCGGCCGCTGCCGAGGCCGATCGTGCTTCCCGGCGTCACGAGCGACAGTGCATCGCGGCCAAGTTGGTCAATAGCTTGTGAGTCTGAAGTCACGTTGATTTCGGCTTTCGTGGCTCAATCGCTTTCGGGTCTCATCCAATTCCCTCGGGAGGAGAGATGATTCTCGCTCACCCCACCACGGGGTTTTTCCAGCCGCCGGGGGGCGTGACCTCGTCGACTTCGGTTGGGCCCCACGTTCCTTTCTCGTACTGGTAAATCGGCGTCACGTTCCCCAGCACCGGTTCGACGACCCGCCAGGCTTGCTCGACGTAGTCTTCGCGCGCGAACAGGTTGGGATCGCCGCGCATGGCGTCGGTCAGCAGCCGCTCATAGGCGTCCATCTCGTCGCCTTGCGGTCGGCTGGCGGCGATCAGTTCGATCCGTTCGCCGACCATGTCTTCCCCCGGCGACTTGGTCAGCGCGCTCAGGCCAATCGCCACGTCGGGGCTGATCCGAAAGCGGAACGCCGTCGCCGCCGGGCGCAGCGCCGTCCAAATGGCCGGCGGCCGGCGGAACGTCACCATCACCTCGGTACACGTGACGGGCAAATGTTTGCCGGCCCGAATGTAGAACGGCACTCCTTCCCAGCGCCACGAGGAAATTTCCAAGTGCAACGCCACGAACGTCTCGACGTGCGAGTCGGGGGCCACGCCGCGCTCTTGGCGATAGCCGCGAAACTGTCCGCGGACCACGTGCTCGGCATCGAGCGGCTTGATCGATTTGAGCACCTTGGTCTTCTCGTCGCGAACCGATTCGCTGTCGGCCATGGCCGGCGCTTCCATGGCCACGTTGGCCAGCACCTGCAGCAAGTGGTTTTGCACCACGTCGCGGATCGCGCCGGCCTCTTCGTAGAACGCGCCTCGTCCCTCGACGCCAAAGTCCTCGGCCATCGTGATCTGCACGTGCTCGACAAAGTTCCGGTTCCAGATCGGTTCCAGGAACATGTTGGCAAAGCGGAAATACTGTAGATTCTGCACTGGACCTTTGCCGAGGTAGTGATCGATGCGAAAGATCGAGTGCTCGTCGAAGTTGGTGACGAGCGTCGAATTGAGTTGCTGAGCCGATTCCAAGCTGCGGCCGAAGGGCTTTTCGACGATTACCCGCGCGCCGGTTGCGCAGCCCGAACGCCCCAGTTGGCTGACCACCACCGAAAACATCTTGGGTGGAATCGCCAGGTAATGGGCCGGGTGCTTGGCGTCCCCCAGTTCTTTGCGCAGGGCCTGGAACGTGGCTGGGTCTTGATAGTCACCGTCGACATAGCGCAACAGCTCGCACAAGTGACTAAACAAACCCTCTTCCAGGAGGCCGTGCTTTTCCAGGCTGTCGCGCGCGCGAGCCTTGAGTTGGTCCAGGTTCCAGCCCGCCTTGGCCACGCCGATGACCGGCACGTTCAGGTGGCCGCGTTTGCTCATCGCGGCGAGCGCGGGAAAGATCTTCTTGTAGGCCAGGTCGCCGGTCGCGCCAAAGAAGACCAGCGCGTCGCTTTGCACGTGCTCCATCGATCGATCCTTCTTGCCGCCTTGCACTGACCTTGGACTTCATCTCTCACAGGGCGCCATGCTCAAGCCCCCAAAGGCCTAAGCATGCTTGGTACGCGCCTCGCATGCTCAAACAAGAAGTTTGAGCATGGCACCCGATCGTTGAAGATTGCAGGCATAACTCTTCTGATCTGACGCCGAGCCTATCGCGCTTGCGGGACAAGCTCAACCGCTAGCTGGTTTTTCGTGATGGCCGCCAAACTGAAAACGCATGGCTGACAGCAATTTGTCGGCAAAGTCCGCTTCGCCACGGGAGGAAAACCGCTGATAGAGAGCAGCGCTGAGCACGGGCGCCGGCACGGCCTCGTCAATGGCGGCTTTAATGGTCCAGCGTCCTTCTCCCGAATCGGAAACTCGCCCCGCGAAGTTGCCGAGTTGCTGGTCCTTCAACAGCGCCGTGGCTGTTAAATCCAACAGCCACGAGGCGATCACGCTGCCGCGCCGCCAGACCTCGGTAATGTCGGCTAGGTTCAAGTTGTACTGATAATGCTCGGGGTGCTGTAGCGGCGTGGTCTCGGCATCGACATCGTGTTGGCGCAGGCCGACGTTGGCCTGATGTAAAATCCCCAGCCCTTCGGCATAGGCGGCCATGATGCCGTACTCGATGCCGTTGTGGACCATCTTGACGAAGTGCCCTGCCCCGCTGGGCCCGCAATGCAAATAGCCGCGCTCGGCGGTTCCAGGAACCTGGTCACGTCCCGGCAGACGCGGCGCCGCGTCAACCGACGGGGCGAGCGCGGCAAAGATCGGGTCGAGCCGCAAGGCGATCTCGGGCTCGGCGCCGATCATCAGGCAATAGCCTCGTTCTAAGCCCCACACGCCGCCGCTGGTGCCGACGTCAACGTAATGAATGCCGGCGGGCTGCAGCTCAGCCGAGCGGCGCAGGTCGTCGATGTAGTACGAATTGCCACCGTCGATCACTACATCGTCGGGCGCGAGTAGCGGCTTCAACTGGGCGAGTGTGTGGTCAACGACGGCGGCCGGCACCATCAGCCAGATGGCCCGCGGCTTGGCCAGCTTGCCGACAAACTCGGCCAGCGAGGCGGCGCCAGTCGCGCCCACCTTGGCCAACTCGGCGACTGCCGGTGGATGGACGTCGAACACCACGCATTGATGGCCGCCGCCGATCAGCCGGCGGACCATGTTGGAACCCATCCGCCCCAAGCCGATCATGCCAAGTTGCATGGAGAACCTCGCCAAATCCAATACCATCGTCCCCGCGATCGCGGGGTAGCCTCACCACGACGACGCCACGTCAACACGTTGTATGCCAATTGCCCACGGACGACAATTGGATCGGTGATGAGGAATTAGAAAGGCGCCTAACGGCTCGCCAACTTACGCGGATCGGGAGCGACGCGGTCTGCTAGCGGGCTCAATCGACGTCGGCAAATCCGCTACTTGTTATTTCCCTTTCGCCAGCTCGCGCAGTAGCTCAAGCTGCGTGGCGCGAATCTTCGGTTCGGCGTCCACGGCTAGGTAGCTTGACCGCGCTCGCCAGGTTTCATAGCCGCCTAGCTTGTGCTGCTCGGGTGGGGGCAAATAGCCGTTGTAGCCGTTGGCCAGTTCGATCGTGAACGTCCGCCCGAGCGGGCTCTCGCGCTTGACGGCCAGTCCGGTCTCGGTGAACGTCTCGCAGGGGCTCGACACAATTCCCAACTCGCCAATCTTCAAGGCTTGAATCTTGCTCCGCACGGTCGACGGGTACTGCGACAGCAAGATCGTCTCGCGCGCGTAAATCTCGTCAAGCGTCTTCATCACCGGCTCTTTGGCTGCGGCGACAAGTTGTTTGGCGCGGTCGATTTCCTCGGGACGCGGCAGGCGAACTCCCAACTCGATTTCGCGCTCGCGCGCGGCCAGTGGCGCCCAGGCGTGATACTTCACTTCGGGCAAGGCTTTCATCACCGCCTGGGCCACGCTGTTGGCGACGATGCGACATTGTTCATAGGGCTCTTGCCGCGGCGGCGCGGGGGCGGTGAAGTTGACGTTGTTCACGTCGCCGCTGGTGCCGTTGGACATCATGCCGACAAAGGCCGGCTTGGCGTCGCGCGCGCCGAGCAGCTCGCCGATCCGCTCGGCAAAGGCGCCAAAGTAATCGGCCGACAGCGGTGGCACGCCGCCGACATAGTGCAACGAGTAATTCGCCAGCAAGGCGATCGGCCGGCCACCCTTGGCGCGTAACGCGACAAACGACACTTCGGGATCGACGGTCCCGGCCGGCTCGACAAGATTGGCGTTCTGGCGACCGGGGTTCATCTTCACCGTGTCGGTCGTGTTGCCGAACGGATCGGGCGCAATCGTGCCGGGCTTCATCTTCCAGCGCCGGTTAAACAGTTGCGTCGGGTCGTTGCCCGCGCCCCAGGCGATTTCGGCCGGTTCGAGCTGCGCGTTGGCCTGGTGAATCCCCTTGGCGATCTGCCGGGCGAGGAATGCGGTATATTTACGATCCGGTTCACTTTGAAACACCGCCACCGAAGTCGGGCACGAGTGGGCGTGCGTGGCTGAAATGAGCATGTTGCTTGTCGGGATGCCGGTCGCTTGCGCGGCCATCTGCTTGGCTTCGTCCATGATCTCGCGCGAGATCGCGCAACTGTCACAGACGACGATCGCCAGCTTGTTCTGGCCGTCGTCGAGCACGACCGCCCGCGCGTGGAGCCGGTCATGAACATTGGTGGCCGTCGCGTCGCGCATGTTCCCGTTCACCGAGATCGGCAGTTCTTCGGGCGTGATGTCGGCGGCAAAGGCTCCCGCGCGGAACACGGGTGTTGCGCCCGGCTGGTTTTGGGCCTGGGCGGACTGCGGCCAAAGCGCCGTTGACAAGCTGAATAACCCAATGGCGGCGAGGACGAACGACCGGCGGCGGAGTGCAACGCGCATGATCTACTCCCGGTGGGAATGATGTTGGAGGCGAGTGGGTGGTAGGGAATGGGCGGAAGGATGCGGGCATCGTAACGCGACAGCCCGCGCGCTTCAAACCTTTTTGGGGAGCGCAGGCGGTCTAGCCATCCAGCGGCGGCAGCACGTCGGGCTCAACCTGGTAACCGTCGGCCAGCGCGTTGGTCATGTTGAACAAGCCGGCCACGGCCAGCGCTTCGCCCAGCGCCTCGATCGACAGCCCCAGCTTGCGCAACGCCGTCGTGTGTGAATTGACGCAGTACGAGCAGCCGTTGGTGGCCGAGACGACCAGGGCGATCAGCTCGCGCGTCGTGGCGTCGAGGGCCGGCCGGCGGCCGACCGCCTCGGGATGCATCAGCGTCTTGAGCGATGTCCAAACCAGCTCCAACTGGGCCGGATTCGTGGCCAAGGTGCGCCAGAAGTTGGGCACGAAATCGAGGTTCTTGGTCCGGCGAATGTCGGCAAAAATCTCGGCCACGCGGCCGGTCGCTTCGCTTTCGGCGACCAGTCGAACCGTGGCCTGGCGTGGGCTTTCCATGGGGCGTCTCCAGCAAGGGGTGTCGCCGCCCGGCCGGGCTAGCAGGCCGGCGACGCGGCAATTGTTTCCAGTTTGAAAGCGCTCACTTATACTACTTGGAGCGTGCTCGTTCGATGGGCGACGCGCGGTTCTTATTCGGGACAGAGGCGGTCGATGAGGCTCACGCTACGAGTCTTGCTCGCACACCTGCACGGGCTGTTGCCCGCGGCCGAGGCCGAAGGCCTAGCCGAGCGGATCGCCGCCAGCCCCACGGCGAGCGAGTTGTTCGATCGTCTGCGCCGCTTGAGCGCGCCCGATGCGTTAACTTCCGTCGAGAGCGAAGTCGAACCGGCGTGCGACGACAACACACTGGCCGAGTACCTGGACAATGCGCTCGCGCCGGACGAGGTGGTCGAGTTCGAGCAGCGGCTGTTGCAAAGCGATGCGCTGCTGGCCGAAGTGGTGACGTCCCATCGGTTGCTGGCCGGGTATCTGGGCGAATCATCCGAAGGCGAACCGGCTCTGGCCGCGGCGATGTACGCGCTCGCTCCGCCAGAGCCGGCAACCATCGCACCGACCGCGATCACACGTCCGCCCGAGGTTGATGATTTCACCGACGTGGCCCCGCCGCCGATTTACGTCGCGCCGGCTGCTGCAACGCCACCGCCGCTGGTAACGGCGCTGGCGATTGACCCCGTGCCGGTCTGGTCGCCAACCGAAAATGCGGCCTTGCTCAGCATTGCGCTCGACGCCGCCGAAATCGAAGCCGCCGGCGATGGTCACGCGAACGCGCTGCGGTTCAGCAGCTCGTGGCTCGTGTCGGCCATCAGCAACACGATTGTGATCGTGCTATTGGGCATTTGGGTTGTGCCGACCGTGGCGCTGCAAGCGCCGGTGGTGCTACAGGCTTCGATGCCGGCTGACGACTTGTCCGACCCGCCCAGCGAGTTGACCCTGCCGGACCGGACAATGGTGATCGAGCCCTCGCTGGCGCCAGCTTTATCGCTGAGCGAGCCGTTGCCCCCCAGCCTGACGACTCCGGCCAACGTGGTGGCATCGGCCAGCATGACGCCGCGCCGCCAGCTTGAAAACGTCAAGCTAACACGCGAGCTTCCGGCCGAAGCGATGTCCACCAGCGCGACCACCGCGACGTCGAGCAAGCGGCCGGAACGTCCGCGTTCGGTGGCGGCCGAAGGGGGCGTGACCCAGGCGGCCAATCCCGGCGACGCGGTTGATAATGTGCTGAAGGGAATTCGCCGCGAGATGGAGAACGGCGATCTGCTGGTCGTCTGGCTGCTCGACGCCTCGCTCAGTCTGGTCGACGATCGTCAACTGGTGGCGGCCCGCATCGAGCCGTTCTATCAGGAACTCAACGGCCGGCAGCAGCAATCGCACAAGCTGATGAACGCAGTGGTCGCGTACGGGGCGACCACGCAAGAACTGATCGAGCCCACCCAGTTCGGGCTGCGCACGGTCGAGGCGGTGGCCAAGGTGCCGATCGATCCAACCGGGCTCGAAAACGTGATGACCGCCATCGAGCAATGCGTCTACCGCTATCGCCAGCGCTGGCGGTCGACGATCCAGATTGTCGTCTGGACCGACGAGTCGGGGGACGACATCCTCAGGCTCGAAGAGATCATCGCCCTGTGCCGTAAGCAGAATGTGATCGTCACGGTCGTTGGACCATCGGCAGTGTTCGGGGCCGAACGCGGCAGCCACTACTATCGCGATCTGGCGACGGGCTACGAGTTCCTATTGCCGATCAAGCGCGGGCCCGACACGTCGTTGCCCGAGCGGTTGATGCTCCCTTATTGGCACGATTCGGATCGGCTGCCGTGGACGCGCAACGGGGCGCAAATCGCCCGGGGCATTCCTTGGTACGGCGGGTTGTACCGCGAGCGGTTGTTGTCGGGCGTGGGGCCGTACGCCCTCACGCGGTTGGCGATGGAAACCGGCGGACGGTTCCTGTTGCTCGATCGCGAGGCCGACAGCGGCCCGATCCGCTTCGAGGCAGTGCGGCAGTATCTGCCCGACTATCAATCGGCCGCCGAGTTCATGCACTCGCTCAAGTACCATCCGCTGCGCGCGGCTGTGCTGGACGTGGTGCAGATGACCTATGCCGAGCCCGATGCGTTGTTGCCGCCGGTGATGCGCTTTCATACCGAGCGGAACGACGAATATCCGTTCAATATCTTCACGTTCTACGAAACACCGAACGACTTTCGCAACAATCTGCCACTCTGGTTCACCGAGCAGACCGTCAAGCTGACCCGCGGGGCGCAGTTGATCGAGCGCTGTCTAGCCCGGTTGGAGTTCAAAGGAGCCGAACGCGAATACGAGCGCGAAGAGTCGCCGCGCTGGCGTGCCTGGTACGATCTGACGCGCGGCCGGTTGTTGGCATTGAGCGCGCGGAACGTCGAATACGTGACGACTTGCCAATTGGTCGCCCAGAACCGCGGTATGCTCAACGCCGACACCAACTGCATTCGGCTGGTGCCGTCAATGAACGTCAAGTCGACACAATCGCAGGTGCTGTTGCGCGTGGCCGAAGCCAAGAAGTTGCTCGAACGCTGCGTGCGGCAGAACCCAGGCACGCCCTGGGCTCTGTTGGCGCAATGGGAGCTGGAAAAGCCGCTGGGGCTAGACGTCAATCAGATTGTCGTTCCGCCGCCGCGCCCCGGCCCACCCCGATTGCCAGGCGCCCCGGTCCCGGCGCTACCGGCTTTCTAAGACCCGCCACGGAGGCACGGTGATACGGAGATCTGCACGGAGAGTTCGAAGAGAATGACCAATGCCCAAGTACCAATGACCAGAGGACGTGGCTCAATGTCCTAATGTGAGGATAACTTTATCTTGGTCATTGGGATTTGGTTATTGCGGCTTGTCTCCCTCTCTCCCTAATCTTCTCCTCCGTGCATAACTCCGTGCCTCAGTGCCTCCGTGGCAAAGTCTTCAAGAGACCCCGTGGCCTTTGAACCACTCCAGCATGCGCTTCCAGCCGTCGTCGGCCGCTTCTTTGCGGTAGCTGGGGCGGTAGTCGGCGTAGAACGCGTGCGGCGTGTTCGGGTAAACGTGAATCTCGCTCGGCTTGTTCGCCGCCTTGATCGCCGCGCGCATTTTTTCAACGGTGTCCTGCGGAATCCCCTCGTCGGCGCCGCCGTACAAGCCGAGCACCGGTGCTTTTAGCTCAGCGGCCAGATCGGTCGGATGCTTCGGCTGCAACTCGGTCGCCTGTCCACCGCGCGGGACTAGCCGACCGTACCAGGCCACGCCGGCTTTCAAGTCAGGGTTGTGGGCCGAGTACAACCAGACGATCCGCCCGCCCCAGCAAAAGCCCGTGATCGCGAGCTTGGCGGTGTTGCCGCGGCCCGACTTCTTGGCCCAGGCCACGGCCGCGTCGAGGTCCGACATCACCTGCGTGTCGGGCACCTTGCCCACGACTTTGAAAATCTCCTGGAAGTCGGTCAGCTTCGACACGTCCCCTTGGCGAGCGTACAACTCGGGCGCGATGGCCAGATAGCCCAGCTTGGCCAGCCGGCGGCAGATGTCCTTGATGTGCTCGTGTACGCCGAAGATTTCTTGCACGACCAGAATCGTGGGCAGCCCCTCCCCTTTGGCCGGCGCGGCTCGATAGGCCGGAATCTCGCCGTCGGCGACCGGAATCTTCACTTCGCCGGCTTCGAGTCCCGTGGTGTCGGTGGTGATCGTCTGGGCCGACACGGGCTGGGTGGCCAGCGCGAACCCGGTGGCCAACGTGGTGACGACGAACTGGCGACGAGTGAAATCGAGCTTGGGCAATAGGCTGCGCAGGTCTTCGTGCATGACGTATCGAACTCCTCGGTTGGGAATAAGGCGGTATGATTCAACGCGGCGGAGCCTCTCGGTTCGCCGGGCGTGCGGTGTTACACTAGCGCGCGACCGCGCGGCATGCAACCATTTGTAAGCTGCCCGGCCGGAGTCGGGCATGTGCTGGCTGCCGCGATATGCCGCCGGAGGAGATTAACGGATGTTGTCGCGGATATTGCTAGGATTCTGGTCCGCCTGGTTCGCGATCGTCACGCTGACGAACGTGACCGATGCGTTGCGCTCGGCCGGTGTGCTGCCCGAATCGTGGAAGCTGGCTTCAGGCAACTTTGAGTTGGTGGTCAGGACGATCTCGATCTACGGCTGGCCTCGTGCGGTTGCTTGGGCGATGTTCGCCGGCGTGATCGCGTGGGAATTGTTAGCCACGCTGCTGTACGGACGCGCGGCCTTGTCGCTGGGGCGCGCTGATGCCAACCGGCAGATCGACGCGGCTGTTGGCTTGGGGGCAGGTTTGTTCTCCGCGTTCATCTTGGCCGATGAGTTGTTCATCGCCTTTCCGACCGGTATCGAGGGGACACACCTGCGCATTTTCATGGCGCAACTGGTCACCTGGCTGGTCGTCCGCTGGCAGTGTCGCGACCACGAGTAGAGATACTCCATCATCACAGATTGCGCGCAAACCCTTCTCCCTCCGGGAGAAGGTGGCCGAAGGCCGGATGAGGGTCATCGAACCATTGGATCGCCGCGCCCGACTGACGCGCGACCCTCATCCGTCGGCTAACGCCGCCACCTTCTCCCCGGGGGAGAAGGGTTTTGCGCGGCGTCGCGCAAGGGGGCGAGTGCGCGATTGGTCACTTCTTCTTTTTCTCAGCCTTGGCGACGGGCTTGGTTGCCGGCTGGGCTGACGACGGCTCGGTGACGCTGAGCATGATCGGGTTCGACGAATAGAGCGTGTCGATCGAAAAGCTGATCGACACTCCGGCCAAGACGCCAATCGGCAAGCGCTCGACCAGCAGCGCATCTTTCGCCGCTTCGAGTCCGATCTTCGCTTCCAGCGTGTTGCCGGCCAGGCGCGTCTGGCTCCCCTTGGCCAACGTGACCCCCGGCGGTAATTGCTCGCCGAGCCTGTTGGTGAAGTAATTCAGCGTCCATTCGAGCGAGACCGGATCCTTGTAGTCCTTACTTCGCGCGATCCGCAGCTTGACTTCGGCTTTGCCACCGCGGGGCAGTTGAATCGCGTCGGGCGTCGCCACCACCTCGGTCAAATCGAGCGGCTCGACCACGCCCACCAGCGACGTGTTGATCGGCCAGAAGCCCTGGCCGCCCCCCTGGCCTTGCAATTCACCCGTGATCAACGCCGGCCGGACCACATCCACGGGCTTGCCATCGGCGTCTTTCACCTGCGCACGTCCCCAGACGCGCGCCAGGCTGGCCCCCACCTGGGCGTCCTTGGCCGCCGAGAGAATCATCGCGCCATGGTTCATGCCCGCCGGAACCGTGAGGGGCGTGTACGTGACACCGGCCGGCAACCCATCGACGTGTACTTCAATCGGCCCGTCAAAGCCGTTCAGGCGCGCGACTTTGGCGAACCACATCATGCTGACGCCCGATCCGAGCATGGCGTAATAGAAACGTCCTTGCAATTGAAACTCGGGCCCCGCCTGCTCGATGGCCAGATGATAAACAAAGTTCGGGCCGCCCCGATCGTGAACGTCTTTCAATTGCACCGTGTAGCGCCCGTCGCTCGGCGCGGCAAACGTCAACTCGGCATCCGAGGTGTACTGCTGATCGTCCGCCTCGGATATTTTCTTGCCAGCCGAATCGAGCACGACCAGCATGCTGTCCAGCGGCAAGCCCAGCCGCTTCGAGGTGACATTCAGCCGATAGTACCGCCCCTTCTTGGCGTCGAACGAGTATTGATGCGTCTCGCCCGGCTTGGCCAGTCGGCCGCTGATGCCGACGGGCAAGCCGACTTCAAGTGGCTTGTCCGTCGGCTTGTCATCGCGGGTAATCTGCCGCTCGGCGCTGACCAGATAACGAACCGGATTGGCTTCCTGCTTGTCGATCGCGAAGCGACGTTCGGTGAAGCCGGGCGCGGCATCCTTCGCGGCCTTTAACTCGATTGGGCTCGTCTCATCGCTACCGGCAACGAGCAATTCCCCCTTGGTCGTTGCCCCTTGTTGCATGGCCAATGGGAACGTGGCCAGCCCGACTGGTCGTGCGGCCATCTCGATGCAATACGTGTAGCGCGGGTCGCCCGAATAGCGAGTGTCGCGCATCTCGAGCGCATAGATGCCGTCGGCGGGAAGCGTGGCGACCAGCAACGCATCGCCCCCAAAGAAGTTGTCGTTCTGGCCAATCACCGTCCCGTACGGGTCGTATAAGGTAATAATCGGGTCCAAGTGATAACCACCGCGGCCGACCATGTCGTGAATCGCCGCCGTGACCCGCTGGCCATAAACATTGAACGTGATCCGCTGCCCGCGTTTGCCTTCGAAGCGGTAGAAGTCAACGTCCTCGGCCTTTTCGACCGTGCCACAGACGGCCGCCGGCAGGGTGACCAACTGGCCCGTCTTGGTGACTTCGTTGGGCGAGGTTTGCTCCTCGACCACCGGAAAGTCGGTGATCAGCAAGTGGGTCACGCTCGACACGGCGGCCGGCGTGGCGATGCGCACTTCATAGATGCCCGGCGTCTGCTCGGCCGGCGCCTCGACCGTGAATTTGAAGGGCGTCCCTGCCGTGCCGCGGCCTTTCAGAGGGGCGTCGATCGGCGCCGTCTCGGCCAGTTTCATCATCAAGCCGGGGTGATCGAAGAAGACCTGATACGCCCGGTCGAGTGTGAAGTTGCTGCGCACCTTCACCGTGCCCGTGGTGCCGCGTTGCACGGCCACGGGATAGACGCTGGTCAATTGGCGAAAGCCGATCGCGGCCTCGGTCGTGGCCGCGAACAGGCTGGTGATTGTCAATGCCCAAAGAGCGACGCTGATACGCTTCATCAATCAGTCCTCGCCAGACGCCACGGCTCAATAAAGTGAATTCAATTGTCGCAACCTGGCGTCGAGGCGTCAAATGGGGAGACTATCGCGCTTCGGGTGGCACGGCCGCTTGTCGGCCGTGTTGCGCAAGCAACAAGAAAGAGAACCGGCACACATCTTCTTTTAGCTACTTGGGGATGATCGTTGATCTTTCCCGTCGCTGCCGCGACTCGGCCGCAAGCGGCCGGGCCATCCATCGGTCGGCGTGACGGTGGCGTGGGCGACCGAGGCCGAGTAGATTGACTCGCGTGAGTCGCCGCCCCTTGATACGAGGTTCCTGATGAACGCGATTTTGAAGCGGTTTGTATTTACCTTTGCGGTGGTCGTGGCCATCGCTCCGACGATTTACGCGGCCGAAGCCGATGACGACATCGCCTTTGAAGCCAGCGTGATGGTGCCGATGCGTGACGGCGTGCGATTGGCAACCGATGTCTATCGGCCGGCCAAGGCTGGCAAACCTGTCGATGAAAAGTTGCCGACGATCCTGATTCGCACGCCTTATGGCAAGGGGGACAAGCCGTTGAGCAGCAGCGAAGGTCGCTACTTCGCTCGGCACGGCTACAACGTCGTGGTCCAGGACACGCGCGGGCGTTACCGCTCGGAAGGCGTGTGGCGACTTCTGAATGACGACGGCCCCGACGGCGTGGACGCGGCCGCTTGGATTGGCAAGCAACCGTGGTCCAACGGCAAGCTGGGCATGCTCGGCACCTCGTACGTCGGCGGCACCCAGCACGCGCTGGCGCTGGAAAAGTGTCCCGAGTTGGTCACCGTGATCCCGGTCGACGCGGTCTCGAACATGGGCTACGCCAGCATGCGCAATTCCGGCGCGTTTGAGTTGCGGTTCTGGAATTGGATCATGCTGAACGCCGGACGCGGTAGCCGGGCCGCCAAGGATCCTGGCACGGCGGCGGCCTTGAAGGAGATGGCCGAGCATCGCCACGACTATCTGCAGCAGTTGCCGCTGCGTTACGGTACCACACCGCTCAAGCTGGCGCCGGAGTATGAAGATTGGCTGATTCAGGCCATGCGCAATGGCGAGAACGGCGCCTTCTGGCGGCATGTGAACATCACCGACTTCTCGGCCCGTTACAAGGACATGCCCGTCTACCTGGTGGGCGGCTGGTATGATTCCTGGGCGGCCAACACCACGTCGAACTACCGCGTGCTAAGCAAGCAATTGAAGAGCCCGGTCTACTTGATCATGGGCCCCTGGATTCATGGCCAGCAAGGTGCTTCGGCCCACGGACAAGTCAGCTTTGGTCGCGAGGCGGCCATTGCCGACCCGTTGGCCTGGCGACTCGCCTGGTACGATCATTGGTTGAAAGGCGTCGAGAACAGCGTCGGCCGCGACGAGCCATTTCGCAGCCGGGTGCGCGTTTTCGTGATGGGGACCGGCGACGGCAAGAAGACGGACGATGGCCGTTTGAATCACGGTGGCTCGTGGCGCGACGAGGAAGACTGGCCGCTCAAGCGCGCCAAGCCGGTGAACTACTTCTTACAGCCCGAGGGAAAGCTTTCCACCTCGGCGCCGCGCGGCAACGGGGGCGCGACGTCGTTTTTATTCGACCCCAAGAACCCGGTGCCGACGATCGGCGGCAACATCAGCTCGGGTGACGGCATTATGCTGCAAGGGGGCTGGGACCAGCGCGGCGGCAAGCACGTCTGGAACTTCCAGGAGCCGATTCCCCTGTCGGCGCGCAACGATGTGCTGGTGTTTCAGACCGAGCCGCTGGAACAAGACGTGGAAGTCACCGGCGAGCTGGAAGTGAAACTCTGGGTCAGCTCGACGGTCTTCGATACTGACTTCACGGCCAAGCTGATCGACGTTTATCCGCCCAGCGAGGACTTTCCTGGCGGCTTTGACTTGAACATCGTCGACGGGATTCTGCGGATGCGGTTTCGCGATTCACTACGCGAAGAGAGCACGGCTCCGCTGCGGCGTCTGGAGGTTTATCCGATCACGATTCGGCTTTATCCCACCTCGAACGTGTTCAAGAAGGGGCATCGGATTCGCGTCGACGTTTCGAGCAGCAATTATCCTCGCTTCGACGTGAACCCAAATACTGGCGAGCCGCTGAATGAACAACGGAGCCTGATCGAGGCGATGAACCGGGTGCATCACAATCGGGCCGAGCCGTCGCACATCGTGTTGCCGGTGGTCGAGTCGAACTAGCCGCGCGCATTGCCGTCAGCCGCGGGCCGACAGGATTTCAGAGAGAGCCGCTTCGTTGAGCGATCAAGAACGCTATTCCGCGCTGGGGGCCTTTCGCTGGCGCGATTTTCGCTATCTGTTCGCGGCCACGGGTTGCGCGACGATGGCGGGCCGGGCGCTGATCCTGGTGCTTGGCTACCGGCTTTACGCGCGGACGGGCGACCCTGGCGCGTTGGGGTTCTTGGGGCTTGTCGAGGCGATTCCGGCGCTGCCGTTGTCGTTGTTCGGCGGTCATGTGGCCGATCGTCACGACCGGCGGCGGATATTGTTGATTACTTTGCCCCTGCTGATCGCCTGCGCCGCGCTGCTTTCGGCCAGTGAATTTACCGGCTACGAGCAGGCCGAGTTGCCGTTGATCTTCGCCGTGGCATTCGTGGCCGGCGTGGCGCGCGGGTTTGCCGAGCCGGCGGCCTCGGCGCTCGAAGCGCAAGTAGTCCCCTTCAACTGGCTGGTCAATTCTTCGACGCTCATGGCCAGTTGTTGGACCACGGCCGCAGTGATCGGGCCGTTGGTCGGCCCGTGGATGTACGCCACGTGGGGCGGCGGCGTAACCTACGCGTCGATCGCGGCATTGTACGCAATCGCTTTCTTGGCCATTACGGGAATCGCGCCGAAGCCGATTCCCGTTGCGCCCGAGGGGGAATCGGTCTGGCAAAGCGTCGCCTTGGGCGTTCGTTATGTGTGGCGCGACCAGGTGCTGTTGGGCTCGATGGCGCTCGATTTGTTTGCCGTGCTGTTTGGCGGGGCGATCGCGCTGTTGCCGGTGTTTGCCAAGGACGTCTTACAAGTTGGCGAAGGGCGACTGGGCGAGATGGGAGCGGCGCCGACGTTGGGGGCCTTGTTGACCACGCTCTGGTGCGCGCGCCACCCGCCGGTAAAGCATGCCGGGCGGAACATCTTTCTGGCCGTGGGAGCGTTCGGTGTCACGATGATCGTGTTCGCACTATCAAAGTCATTTTACTTGTCGCTCGTCGCGTTGTTCTTCAGCGGCGTGTTCGATGGCGTCAGCGTCGTGATCCGCCGCTCGATCATGCGACTGCTCTCGCCCGAGCCAATGCGCGGGCGCATCGCCGCCGTCAGCATGGTCTTCATCGGCGCGTCGAATGAACTGGGGGCGTTCGAGAGCGGCATGGCCGCCAAGTGGCTCGGCACCGAGCGTGCGGTCTGGATGGGCGGCGTGATCACGTTGCTGATCGTGTCCAGCGCGGCCCTGGCGGCGCCACAACTGCGGCGACTCAGCCTAGATCCTCAACGAGCCAAGCAGCGCGAGATGGAAGAAGCGGCGAAGCTCGATGAAGAAGCCGCCGGGAACGCTTAGTTGCCCATCGCCGCGAGGGTAGCACTGATTGCTCGCAATCGGTGTTGCGCAGCAACAAGAGGCGGCGCGACCGGCGTCCATGCTTGTTGACACGATTGAGTCGTGCAAGATTAGATCCATCGCCTCTTGCGGGCTGCGCCCGCCCCGGTTGGCGAGCAACCGGGGCTACCCCTTGATGGATCGTCAAAGGAACTATTGCACCGCACCCTAGTGGTGCGCTTCGCGCCATAGGCCAAAGGCCAGCGTGCCGGCGACGATGCAAGCGATGAAGCTGGCCCAGAGCGGGATCATCTCGCCATTGATCGAAACGTCCCAGCCCATGGCGAACCTCGTCAACTGCAGCAGCGCGACAATTGCGAATACCACCACGGCGACCATCTGAATCGGTCTCATGATCGAACTCCCACGGTTGAAGGTTACGGCCTGACGTGTTCGATCGGCCAAGGCCGATCGCCCTTCTCCCATGAGTAATTGTAGGGGGCCAGGCAACCCAGGAGATCTGGGGGTCGCTGGGGCGAGTTGACAGAACACCGCCAACGCGGCCCCGGGACGATTCTGCCGGTTGTAACGCCCGATTCGGCCGGGTGCCCACGAATAGCCGGCTCAGCGATTGGCTAATCGGGCAAACGGTCAGATTGGGTAGGCTGATGCGTCAGGTTTTTGCCTAGCTCGCGACAAAAAGCTACATGCTGGGAGAGACATTTTGCGCGAATCGACCCGCGTGGCCAAAGCGAATCCTGCGCAGTATCGAGGGCATGTCATGGGACCGTTTGAAATCGTGATCATGATTCTGATTGCCGTGGCCCAATTGGCCCTGGGAATCGCGTGTGGCTGGTGGCTCAAGGAACGACGTACGACCGACACTGAGCAACTGCAACCGATGCTGGCCCGGCTGACCGATCTGGCCCAGAACGTCACCGACGACGTGGACGATCACTCGTCGGCGATGAATGATCTGACGCGCGAGCTCAACACCTTGGACAGCGGCGCCGACCTGAACATGTGCGTGCTGGCGGTGGTCGAGCGCATTGCCTCGGCCAACACCAAGCTGCAAACCAAGCTAGCCGACGCCAAGCAGCAGATGCGCGAACAGGCCGAGCGGCTCGACATTCACATCACCGAGGCCCGGATCGACGTGACGACCGAACTGGCCAATCGCCGCGCGTTCAACGACGAGCTCGGCCGGCGTTATGCCGAGTTGCAGCGGACGGGCAACCCGTTCTCATTGCTGGTGGCCGACATCGACCACTTCAAGCGGATCAACGATCAATTCGGCCACGACGCCGGCGACGTGGTGCTGAAGCGCGTGGCCCAGGCCCTGCGGACGACTGTTCGCGACATGGATCTGGTGGCCCGTTACGGTGGCGAGGAGTTTGCCATTCTGCTGCCGATGACGGCGCTGGACCGGGCCGCGCGCGCCGCCGAACGTGCCCGCGAGGCGGTCGAGCAACTGACGCTTGACGGCGAGTTGGCTGGTACGCGCGTGACCATTAGCATCGGTTATAGCCAGGCTGTCCCCAACGACAATTCACGCGAGCTGTTCGGCCGGGCCGACCTGGCGCTGTACGCCGCCAAGGAAGCGGGTCGCAATTGTTGCCGCTCGGACATTGCTGAAACAGCCGTTTCGTCCGCGGTCGATGCTCGGCAATCAGCCGATCTGGTCAACGCCGCGTCGGACACGAACGACAGCGAAAAGCGGATCGACGTGCTGACCGGCTTGCCCAATCGCCGGCAACTGGTCGACGAGCTGAAGAGCGCCTTCTCGGCCGCCCGGGCCAAGAACTCCGACCTGGCGCTGATGCTGATGGCTGTCGATCATATGGAAAAGCTGACGGCCGCTCACGACCAGGTGCAAATCGATCAGTTGCTGCTCCGCATCGCCGCCACGTTGACCGCCGAGGTGCGTCAAGCCGACTCGGTCCTCCGCTATGGTTGGGAAGAGTTCGCCGTGCTCATGCCGAAGGTCAACGCCAAGCAGGCCCTGGCAATGAACCTCCAACTGCGCGAGCGCCTCGAAGCCGAGTTGCCGGAAGTCGGAACCGATCTGCTGCCGACGTTTAGCTGTGGGGTGGCCTTGCTGCGGGCCGAAGACGACCCGATCAGCTTTGCCTCGCGCGCCGAGATGGAATTGGAAAAGGCCCGGACTCTTGGCGGCGGACGCATTTACATCAACGGTGTCGAGCACCAAGAACCAGTGGCCGTGGGTTAACGGGCTCTTGGTAGGGTGCATCGCTCATCCACCCAAGCCGGCGGCTCTGCCGCCAATCCCGGTGGCAAAGCCACCGGCTTGGAACGCGTGACGGATCGGCGCCTCACAGCCCCATCGCCCGTCGCAGGATCCAATCGAGCACTGCCGGCGGCACGTGACGCGCGCCACCCCAGGCGGCCCAGGTCTCGAGTCCCAGCGGATACCGGCTTTTCGGTCGCCGCGCCGTCAGCGCGTGAATCACCGCGCGTACCACGCGCTCGGTTGCCGCGCCGCCGGCCCCCATGTGGAGCGCTCGTTTGGCGACTTTACGAACCGCCGCCTCGTAGGCCCGTTGCACCTCGGGATCGGCGGCGCGATTCAAATCGTCGAGCGAGTTGGCGAACTTTTCCCAGATGGGCGTGTTGATCGCGCCCGGCTCGATGAGCGAGACCTTGATGCCCCACGGTCGAAGTTCGATCCTGAGTGCGTCGGCCATCGCTTCCAGCGCGTGCTTCGACGCGGCATAGGCCCCCATCAACGGCGGCGACACCAGCCCGGCAATCGAACCCATGAATACAATCCGCCCTCGCGCTGTGCGCACCAGCGGCAGGCATGCGGCCGTCACGGCGTGTACGCCCAGCACGTTCACTTCGAGTTGCCGGCGAAAACTGGCGGTCGATTGTAACTCAAGCGGCCCTGGCACAATCACGCCAGCATTGTTCACCAGGGCGTTCAAGCCCCGCTCGGCCGTCGCGGCTCCTACGGTTTCAGCCGCCGCCGCGATTGATGCTTCGTCGGTGACGTCGATCAGCACGGGTGTGATCGCGCCCGGCGTGCGGTCGCCCAACGGCTCGGCATCGGCCAACTTGCGTATCCCGGCAAACACGTGCCACCCTTGCTTGGCCAATGCCGTGGCACAGGCGGCGCCGATTCCGGTGGAAGTGCCGGTAATCAGGACCGTGGGGCGGAAAGTGACTTGATGCTCGGTCATGCGTTCGACTCGGGAAAGCAACGCGGAGGCAGAGCCCGCCACTCTAGTCCGGCAGCCTGCCAGGAATCAATCGCCCCTTTCTTCCCGGCGCTTTCTCGGCGTACTCTGCGCCTCCGCGGTGAAACCCTCTTCTGATGTGTTTCTATCGCGAATGGCGTATGATCGGTGGGAGAGGCACGCCTTGTCACCCTGCGCCCGTCGAGCCACGCGATGCACGATCCTTTGTCCGACAGCATTCCGCATCAGCGAATTCCCCAGCCGGTCTCGTCGTTGAACCTAGGCTTGCCGGGGCGCGAGCCGGGCATTGAAACCCACGAGCTGGCCAAGCTGGCCGCCACCGAGAAGGCGGGCATCACCTGCATCGACTACGCGCCGCACGACGTGCGCGAGCAGCACATCACGGCCAATGTCGACGAGTTCTTGTCGCGCCACCGACCCGAGTGGACCGCCGTCCGTTGGATCAACGTCAACGGCGTGACCGATCCGACGGTCATTCGCGCGCTGGCCGAGAAGTACGAGCTGCATCCGCTGGCGGTCGAAGACGTGATGCACGTGGTTCAACGTCCCAAGGTCGAAGGTTACCCCAGCACCGACGAGCAGCACCCGCGGCTGTTTGTCATCGCCCGGCTGTTGCGCTGTGTCGATAACGAGTTGCATAGCGAGCAGGTCAGTTTGTTCTTGGGGCGCTCGACGCTGTTGACGTTCATGGAGTCGCCCAGTCAGGTCTGGGAGCCGATTCGTCAGCGGCTGGCCACGGCCGGTTCGCGCCTGCGCCAGAACGACGCCAGCTTCTTGCTCTATGCTTTGTTGGACCGGCTGGTCGACGAGATGTTCCCGATCCTCGATTTCTATTCCGACCGGCTTGAGGAGCTGGAAGAAGCCGTTTTGGAGAAGCCAAGCCAGGAGACGATTCACCAGGTCCATTTGATCAAACGCGAACTGCTGACGCTGCGCCGGACGGCCTGGCCGATGCGCGAAGCGATTGGCATGCTCGAACGCGAGCCGCACGAGTGCATCTCGCCCACATCGCGGACCTATCTGCGCGACGTGTACGATCACCTGGTCCAGATCATCGACTTGGTCGAAACTTACCGCGAGTACGCCGCCAGCCTGGCCGAGACCTATCTGGGGTCGATTTCGCTGCGGATGAACGAAGTGATGAAAGTGCTGACGATCATGGGCACGATCTTCATTCCGCTCAGCTTCATCACCGGCGTCTACGGGATGAACATGGCGATTCCCGAACTGGCGTTCCCGTACATGTACGGAGTGTTCTGGGCAATCGTCATCGCCACAGTGGTGGGAATGGTCATCTGGTTCCGTCGCCGCGGCTGGCTGGACTAGAAAATACTTGCCACGGAGGCACGGTGACACGGAGTGAAGCACGGAGGGGATGCGAGAATGACTAATGTCCAAGCACGTGCGGCGAGCGCAACGAGGGCAATTCACGGGTCAGTTTAGCAGGTAGGATGTTCCAATAGCATTTCGACACGCACGGCCAGTTGTTGACTTCTGATTCGTACGATGAATTGATCATGCCATGAGCAAAAACCCATATGCAACCTTGCTCGGGTTAGATTCGGATAGTCCCAACTATTACGAGCTGCTGGGGCTGCCGTTGGGCTGTGATGATGGGGATGCAATTGAAGTGGCAGTCCGCCGACAGACGGCTGAGCTGGCAAAATTTAGGACCGGGCCAAAAGCCGATGACTGCCAGCGGTTGCTTGAAGAGGTCTTAAGGGCTCGTATGATTCTGATTGATCCGCTGGAACGAGGGCTCTACGACGATACGCTAGGCGGTTCGTCAAACAGCGATAAGGACATGCCCAAGCCAATAACGAGCACTTGGCACCCCGGCGTTACTACCTCACAAACGAGTGTGCCCTTAAAGACGAAATCATTGGCGTATGTCCCGCACGGCGACGATTTTTTAACACGCCTCGAACGATTGTCGTGGAAAAGCATTCTGTTTCTATGCACTTGTATCGTATGCGCGACGAGCATTATCTGTGTTTGGATGATAACGCATAGGGTCTGAGGGCACTTGACTTGCGAGTTGTGAGCCTGGCGCTCAATACTTGGTCATTGGTGCTTGGACATTGGGCATTGGGCATTCTCGCTTCCCCTCCGTGCTAAACTCCGTGTCACCGTGCCTCCGTGGCTAGTCTTTCAAAGGCAGACGAACCGTGAACATTGTGCCGGCGTTGGGTTGGCTTTGCACTTCGATCGTGCCGCCGTGGCTGCGGACGACTTCTTGACAGATCGCTAGGCCGAGCCCGCTGCCGATAATTGCGCTGCCCACCATTGCTCCGCCGTTGGTCGCGCCGGTACGTGAAGCATCGGCGCGATAGAAACGATCAAAGATCTTGGGCAGGTCCGCCGTGTCGATGCCCATGCCGGTATCCGTGACGGTCAAGACCGCGTGCTTGTCCTGCGGCGCGAGCGTCACGCGAATCGAGCCTTGCTCGCGGTTGTAGTTGATGGCGTTGGCGACCAGGTTGGCGACCACTTGTTCCAGGCGGGCGCTGTCTCCCACCACCGTTGCCGGTTGCAACTCGGCGGTCAACGTCAGTTGCTTTTCCTGGGCCAGCGGGCGGAGCATCGCCACCGCCCCCTCGACGACTTGCTGAAGGTCTACCGGTTCGTGCTCCATTCGCAGTTGCCCGGCGTCGCTGCGAGCGAGCGTCAGCAGCCCCTCGACCAGCGTTTTCATCCGCCGCGCCGCGCGCTCGCAAGCCCCCAGTGCCGTGCGGTAATCCTCGGGCGAGCGTTCCTTGGCCAGCGCGAACTCGGTCTGTGACAGGACCACGGCCACCGGCGTGCGCAACTCGTGCGAAGCGTCGGCCGTGAACCGCGTTTGCCGCTCGAACGAGGCTTGCAGCCGGCCGATCATCTGGTTCAGCACCAGTGCCAACCGCCCCACTTCGTCGCGCCGCCGGGGCACGTCGAGCCGCTCGGCTAGATTCGCCGCCGAGATACGTTCCGCCGTGCTCGTCATTTTCTCTAACGGCCGGACAATCGCCCGCGCCAGCCAGGCCATTCCCAGGCAGCCGAGCACAAGCGCCGCCACGCCCGCCAGCACGAGCCACAGCCCCAGGCTGCGCAACTGGTTCCACTCGCGAAACATCGGCCGGCCGACGAGCAATTGCAGATTCATCGGCCCGCGGACAAGCACCTCGCGGTTCGGCCCGTCGTTGCGCGCGACGTAAGGACGCGGCCCTTCGTTCGGCGGCGGCCGTCGCTCAGGAGTGACGTCGGGCGGCAAATGGGGCGACGAAGCGAGTAGCTTGCCGCGCCGGTCCCAGACCGCAAAGTACGGCGCGTCACGCTCGTTGGGACCGGCGCGATGCCGGTAAATGGCCGGAATCGCCAACTCAGGCTTCTCGTCTCCCGCTGGATACTGAGCGAGCAGCACCTGAGCCGCGCCGAACAAATCGGCGTCGGCCTGATCGAACGTCGACCGGCTAACCGCCCAAAATGTCGTCACGGCAAAGCCGGCGATCACGGCGAGCAGGATCACAACTTGCCAGGCGAGCAACCGCCAGCGGATCGAGTTAACCATCGATCAGGTATCCTTGCCCGCGACGTGTGACGACGAACTCCTTGCCCAGCTTTTTGCGCAGGTTCGAGACATGGACATCGAGCAGGTTCGACAACGTGTCCTCGTTCTCGTCGAACAGGTGGTCGTAAAGCGTGGTCCGCGAGACGACTTCGCCTCGGTGCAATGCCAGGAACTCAACCAGCGCATACTCGCGGGCCGTCAACGGGACGTCTTCGCCCGCGCGTGACACGGTCTTGGCCGCGGTGTCGATGACGACATCGCCAAGTTCGATTTGCGACGACGCCTGCCCCGCCGAGCGGCGAATCAACGCCCTGAGGCGTGCCAGCAGCTCGGCTCGCTCGAACGGCTTGGTCAGGTAGTCGTCCGCTCCGGTGTCGAGTCCGCGGACTCGATCGCGGACTTCGTCGCGCGCCGTCAGCAGCAGCACGGGTGTCCGCTTGGTCTTGCGCAGCGTAGCCAGCACGCCCCAGCCGTCCAGCTTGGGCAACATGATATCAAGGACGATGGCGTCGTAATCGACGGCCTGGGCCTTGGCGAGCCCGGTCGCGCCGTCGGCGGCGGTGTCGACGGCATAGCCTTCCTCTTCGAGCGTCTTTTGCAGCACGAAGAGGAGGTCGCGTTCATCTTCGACCACTAACAGGCGCACGGCGGCGGTCCTCAACTGGAAGTGAAACAACGCGAGCGGCGTCGCGCCGCGATGGGCTCGACGCCGCTCGCCGAGAAATGACGACTAGCGATTGCTGTCGCGATTGGCCTTGCGTTCGAGGGCTCGACGCAGCTCGCGCAGTTCGGCGGTCACGCGATTGACCGGCGGGCCTTGGCGTTCCCCTGCGGCGGCCGGGCGGCCTTCGTCGCTGGGACGGTTCGACTCGACGGGCAGTTCGAGCAGCTTGCGAATCGCCCGAATCTCGGTGATCTGCTCGTCTTGCAATCCTTGCCGGCGCGGCTGCTCGCCATCGGCGGGACCGGTACGAGGACGCTCGCCTTCGGCCGGTTCGCGGCGCTGGCCTTCTTCGCCAGGGCTGCGCTCGCCGGGCCCTTGATCGCGGCGCGGAGCGAACGTGGCTGCTTCGCCCGACTTTACATTCTTGATCGAGTCCAGGCGCTGGCGCGGCCGGCGACCCTCGTCCCCTTCGCGCTGTGGCGGAGTGACGAGCCGGACTTCGATCTCATCGCCGGTCTTGGCGACCTTTGACACGCGTTCGCCGACGTGCGGCGGAAAGCGAACATCCTGGCCATCTTCAAGCTCGATTCGGTCGATCTCGCCGTCAGGATTCTTGCCAAAGCTTTTGACCACGCCACGGACGATCTTCTCTTCGCCCACAGCGGGGGGCGGTGGAGGCCGATCGTTCGGCGCCGGCGGCGCTGGCGGTGGCTCCTTCTCGCCAGCGGCGGGCGGATTGTCCCGTTCCTTTTGAGCCAGCAGCGGTGCGGCGGTCGTGAGGCTGAGCAAGCCAGCCAGGCTGGCGGTCTTCCAGAAGTGTTTCATGGTCTTCGCCCTTGCGTTGATGCGGTCCCCGGTTCCTCGACAAACCCGGCGTTTGCCAAGCTATGGGGGGATGATACCGAGTGGAACCTTAACCCGAGATGAAGGCCCGTTAGAATCATAGGATTTCGGCAGTTCCTAGAAAAAATGGAGATAACTGCGATGCAGCAAAGGCAAGATGTCACCGCAAAGGCGCAAAGGACGCAAAAAAGACAGGAGCCGGGCCCTCTTCCGAGCCGTGACACGCAAGAGGCCTACTAAATAACCGCAGATCGAGCGCATTTTGCATCTACTTTCTTCTTTGCGCCCTTTGCGTCTTTGCGGTTCAAAATTACCTTTGAATATGCCTCAGGTCATATGAAGGCATTTAGTCTTTCTTCGATGCCACGTCGCCGGCTTCGGCACGAAGGGCCGCTAGCCGCGCTTTAAGTTTTGCCACCGTGCCGGCGTGCCCGGGTCGGTCGATCAAGTCGTTGATCTCGTCCGGATCGGCCTGCAAGTCGAACAGTTGCCAGCGATCAAGCTGAGGATAATGCACCAGCTTCCACCGTTCGGTGCGGACGGCCCGCTCGACTTCGCCGAAGTAGCAGAACACTTCGTCGCGGACCTTGGTGGCCGAGCCATTCAGCACCGCAGCCAGGCTGCGCCCGTCGAGACCATCGGGAACGGCAACACCGGCCAGCTCACAGATCGTCGGATACAAATCGCGTAGGTAAACCAGCGCGTCGCGCCGCTTTTCCGCCAGGACGCCCGGCCCGGCCACAATCAACGGCGTGGTGATGGTGTGCTCGTACATGCTCTGCTTGCCGCGCAGGCCGTGACTGCCGATGGCCAACCCCTGATCGCTGGTGAAGATAACCAGTGTCTGGTCACGTCGGCCTGACTGATCGAGCACCGCGAGCACGCGACCGATTTGGGTGTCTAAGTCGGTGATCACGGAGTAATACCGGGCCAGTTCGGCCCTGACCAACTCCGGCGTGCGCGGCCAGGGCCACAACAGCTCGTCGCGTCCGCGGAGATTGCCGTGGTCGAACGGATGCTGCGGCAAAAAGTTTTTGGGAAGTCGCATTTCAGTCGACTGATAGCGGTTTTTCAGCTCCGGCGGGACCAACAATGGATCGTGCGGCGCGGTGAAATTGACCTGCAGGAAGAACGGCCGGTCGGCGTCGCGCCGCAGGAATTCAATCGCCGCGTCGGCGAACTTGCCGCTGATGTCCGGCGTCAGCCCGATGCCGCGCTCGGGATGCTTCGTGCCGTCATCATCTTGAAATACGTAACCTCGATAGCCGGTCACCGCCGCGCCGCCATCATCGACGGGATAGGTGTTCGGCTGTCCCGCGCCGCCCCCCGTAAAGAGTCCGTGCGTCGCTTCGTAGCCCGCGTCGGTTGGCCGACCGCCGCTGTCCCACTTGCCAACGTGCCAGGTGTGATAACCCGCGCGGCGCAAGCGCTCGGGCAAGGTGACCAGCCCACGCTTCAAAGTTCCCGATCCGAGCACGCCGTTATGAAAGCTGGTCATGCCGGTCATCAGTTCGGCACGCGCCGGTCGGCACAATGGATTGGGAGAAATGGCGTGGCGAAAGGTCATGCCACGGCGAACCAGCGAATCGAGCTGCGGCGTTTCGATCGTCGAGTTGCCCAGCGCTTGAATCGTGTCGGCCCGCTGATCGTCACTGACCAACAACAGCACGTTCACCCGCGGCGCGGCATGGACCACGACGGTCGCGAGCGCGCCCACCAGGCACGCAATGAAAATCAGATGGCTTTTCAACTGATAACTCCGCGCCTGGCGGCAGGCAGTGAAAGACCAATTACGACGACACAACGGCACGACGAGAAGAAATGTCCAATGACCAAATCCCAATGTGCAAGGAAGCGATTGCGCGCGGGCCTCCCACGCTTGGTCATTGTGGCTTAGCGCAATGCCCCGTGCGGCAACGAATGTAAAAACTGTTGTACTTTCCCGGAACTCACGATAACATAAGCGCGGGTCGATGCGTCGCCCGTGCCGATTTGCCGAGTGTCGTGCGTCTGGCCCCCCCCGATCACTTGCCTGTTTACACCCGCCCTCTCCTCCTGCCGTTTGAGGCGCCGCCATGCCGCCGCGCACCGAACCGTTTCCCGCCGTGGGATTGAACCGCCGCGATTGGCTCGGCGCTGCCGGGGCCGCGAGCGTCGGCGCCTGGTGGTCGGGGCTATTGACGGCCGACGCGCTGGCCGCGGGCGCCAATTCGAAGCGCGCCAAGTCGGTGATCCTGATCTTCAACTGCGGCGCGCCGAGTCATATCGACCTGTGGGATCCCAAGCCACTTGCCCCGGAGCAGGTGCGTGGCATCTATCGACCGATCGACACCAACGTGCCGGGTATCCAGGTTTCGGAAATGCTGCCGCGCATGGCCCAGCGGGCCGACAAGCTGGCGATTGTGCGCTCGGTGCATCATCGGCACTCATCCCACAACTCGGGCATGTACTGGTCGATCGCTGGTCGGCCTTATCCGATCGACAATACGTTGATCAACCCGGGACGCATCGACCTTCCCAGCTTTGGCACGCTGACCGGTTGGCTGGCCCAGCGCGATGGTTACTCGGGGGCATTGCCACCGTACGTGATCACGCCGCAGCCTCACTGTGACAGCCTGGTCTACCTCACGCCGGGACAATTCGGCGGTTGCCTGGGGCCGCGGTACGATCCGTTGGTATTGAACGCCAATCCAAACGACGACAAGTTCCAAGTGCCCAATTTGAGCCCGGTCGAAGGTTTGGACGACGCGCGATTGGAACGCCGCAGCCAACTGCTCGGTCAGGTCGAACAGCAAAGCCGGCCCATCGCCAGCGACCTGGTGCGCGACATTGACATCAATCGAGAAAAGGCCTTGCGAATGGTGGCCGGCGGCAAAGCCCGCGAGGCGTTCGATCTGTCGCGCGAGCCGTCGGCCGTGCGCGAGCGCTATGGCCGGCACACTTGGGGGCAGTCCCACCTGTTGGCTCGCCGGTTGGTCGAGGCAGGTGTCAAGTTTGTCACCACGGTCAACGGCCCAAGCATCATTTGGGATACGCACAAGGACAACTTCAATCTGCTGGAGAAGAAGCTCGTGCCGCCGATGGAGCAGGCCTATGCGGCCTTGCTCGATGATTTGTCCGAGCGCGGCTTGCTTGACACGACGCTGGTGATCTGGATGGGCGACTTCGGCCGCACGCCCCAGATCAACAAGGACGCCGGTCGCGATCACTGGCCTGGCTGCTACACGATGGTCCTGGCCGGTGGTGGCGTTCGCGGTGGTCAGGTCATCGGCCAGTCGGACAAGATTGGCGGCACGCCAAACCTGCGCCCCGTGTCGCCGGCCGACATTCACGCCACGGCGTTTGCCGCGTTGGGCTACGACGCCCAGGCAATCACCTATCAAACGGTCGACGGCCGGCCGATGCACCTTTCAGATGGCCAAGTGATTCGCGAACTGTTCTAGAATGGCGCGGTCGTGCCCGACGTGTTGGCCGAGCGTCGCCAGCGCCAATGCCGCTTGGGCAGAGCAAAGCGGTATTCAATCCCACCGACCAGCGCCACGTCGTTCACCGTCGACAGCACTCCGGTCGCCGGCAGAATCAAGTCACTCAACTCGGCCTGGAACGCCCAGCGCTCGTGTAGCAAGTACTTGACGCCGATTCCAAAGCTGCCCGCGAATGCCGTGCGATGAACGCGGCCTCCTTGGTCGTCTTGAAACCGCAGATCGGCCATACCCAGACCGCTGACCAGGTAAGGCCGCCAGCGCATGTCGCCCCACGGATAGTAAAGCACGCGATACTGTCCGAACCAGACGTGGCCATTGCGCGATTGATCGCCTTTGCTGTTGGTGACCAACACCGGCTGATAGCCCAAGTATTTGTCGACGCCCCAGCGATGGTCATAATCCCAACCATAATGAATGCCGACGAAAGTGGTCGCGCGTTGTGACAATCGCCCCTGAATCAGCGGCGTGCCGAACATGCCACCGCCGATAGCCCCCAAGCTCAACGGTCGCGCCAGCCAACTGGTGGTAGTCAGCATCTCGCCGAAACCGCTGTGGCGATCTGCCTCGCGAGTGCGCGGGCCAAAATGAGGAACCATGCCGCGCGGGAGATACTGCCAGACGCCATGTGGCGAATCTTCCGACGCCAATTCCCACTCGTCTCCACTGGGCGGTTGGAAAGCAACCAGCGTCGCTTCGCAGCCGGCCAAGAACTGTGCCGACTGGGCGGCCGACGCTTCTTGGTCCCATTCGCCCTTGCGCCAAATGTCCGTGGGCAAATCGAACACCGTCTGCTCGGCGTACCAAGACGAGGGGACGCCGCGATGAAAGGCCACCGCGCGAGGCTGTTCACCGAGCGACACCCAGGCGCACAACACCAGCGCCGTCAATGTTGCCACTGCCAGCCAGCGCCAACACCTACTTGTTCGGCGATGCGAAATGTCCGTTACGCCTGAATCGAGAGATGAAAGGGGCGCAAAGTGTCGGTTTTTCGACGAGATCCGTCAATGACAGGATGGCATGCTAGCTGGCCGGGCGGCGGGCAAGTACAACGGATTGGCCGGTCGGGAGGATGATTCCACGCCGAATCAGGGCGCGCCAAGGCCGGTATTTACACCTTACAGGCTGAGTATGATCCGCAGTGCTCTCGCCAGCGTTTTGTTACTTCTCGGTTGGGCGTCATGGGGCCAGGCGGACGAAGTCAACTGGCCGTGCGAAATCGCCGACACGCTCGAACCGATTCGCGCCAAACACGATCTGCCGGCGCTGGCCGGGGCGATTGTCACGTCGCGCGGCATGTTGGGCGCCGCCGTCGTCGGCGTGCGCAAACGCGGCGAAACGACGCCAGTCGCCGTCGACGATCGCTGGCACATGGGCTCGTGTACCAAAGCGATGACGGCCACGATGATCGGCCGGCTGGTCGAGCAGGGAAAGCTGCGCTGGGACACGACGGTTGAAAGCATGTTTCCCGAGGCGGCCGCCGAGTTGCCGGCCGAACTGCGGCAAGTGACGCTGAGGCAACTGCTGTCGCATCGCGCCGGGCTGTCGGGAAACTTGCCCTGGGGCTCGTTTCGCCGCGAGCAAACCCGGGCCGAGCGCCAGGCCGACGTGCTGGTCCGCTTGACCCCGCTTTATATGAACTCCAAACCCGGAACCAAGTGGGAGTATTCCAATACGGGCTACGTGCTGGCCGGGATGATGGCCGAGCGGGCCGCGAACCAGGATTGGCAAACGCTGATGCAGGAGTTGGTGTTCGAGCCGTTGGGCGTGAAGCGCGCCGAGTTTGCCGCGCCCAACTCGCCGGGCTTTGCCGACCCGTGGCCCCATACGTCCGCCGGCGTGCCAATTGGAGGCAAGTCCTCGGTTCGCCTGCGCAAGGCCTGGAACGAAGGGTTCAAGTCGCTGGTGACCGCGGCCAAAGACGAGTTGAATAACCAGGCGCTGGCGGGCTTGCTGGGCCCCGACGGCGAAGCGCCGGTGGCCGCGCCGGCTGGCTCGGTGCTGCGACTGTCGCTGGACGATTGGGGCAAGTTCGTGGCCGACCATTTGCGGGGCGAGCGCGGCGAGCCGGCCCTGCTGAAGCCCGAGACCTATCGCGTGTTGCACAATCAGCTTGAGGGGGGCGGCGACATTAAGGCGCTCGGCGACGGGCAATATGCACTGGGCTGGGTCATTGTCGAACGACCTTGGGCCGGCGGCCGGGCGCTAAGCCATTCGGGCAGCAACGGCTACAACTTCTGCGTCGTCTGGATCGGCGTGAAACGCGATCTGGCCGTGCTGGTCTGCACCAATCAACCGACACCCGGCACCGACGCCACGGCCGGCGCGCTGATCCGGCTGTTCGACAAGCATTTTTCGTTGCAGGAAAAAGTAAAGGCTGTTTCAGAACTCAAGTGATCGATACCGCGTTAAGGATAACGCCGATGTTTAACCACCACACGCCCATGATTCGAGCCACGCTCCTGCGGTTGTCCGGTGGTCGGTGACGATGACCGCAACCGGAGCGAGCTGCGCGGACCTCGCCCGGTCGTGTTGAAGGTGGTGGCCAAGATCAAGCCGACCAACCCTTGGCCCTTGACGGCAGGCGATTACTTCAGCGCCTTGTCGAGCAGCGCGTAGGCGTGCTCGCGCTGCTCCTCGGGGAAATCGTGCGGGCAGTCGGGGTGTTCAACGGTGATGCCATTTGGCGCGCCGAGCAGGGCGTACACTTCGCGCGCCGACGCGACGACGCGGTCCACGCTCGCCCATTGGAAGTTCGAGTCCCGCAGCGGCGCGTTCACGAAGACCGGACGCGGCGCGAGCGCGGCCAACAGGCCGTCGAAGTCGAACGGAATCTCGTCGAGCCGCCCGCGGTAGATTGCCATGCGCGGCATGTAGCGGTCCTGGCACCAGCCTCGCCCGCGATCCCAGTTCTTTGGGTCGCCGCCATAGTAGTCACGATACGAATCGAAGCCGCAGCTCGACACGACGACCTTGACCCGCTCGTCGAAGAGCGCGGTGAAGATCGAATTGTGCCCGCCGAGCGAGTGGCCGATCGCGCCATACGCGCCGCGCTTCACCTCCCGCATCGAGTCGAGCAAATCGAGCGCGCGGATATTGTCCCAGATCGCCTTCATTGTGCCGCTCGCGTAGCCGAGTTTGAAAATGTCGGGCTGATACTTCGCGAGCAGCGGATAATTCGGCGCGATCGTCACGAACCCGCGCTGCGCCAGTTCGCTTGCGTATTGCCGATTGGGCGTCTTGTTGCCGAGCCCTTCGATCACGACCGCGTGACCGATCTCCTTGTTCGTCCCGTGCAGGCAAAGCGCGGCGGGCGAGGGCTTCCCCGCCAGCGCCGTCTTGGGGATGAGCAAATACGCCGGTGTTCGCCCCCCCGGTTCGCTCGCATAGGTGAGCAGCCGACGCACGTGGCTGCCGCAATCCACCTCCTCGCTCACTTCCACGTCGAGCGCGCATCGCTTCTCCGCGCCCGGCAGCGGTCCCATGACCTCCTGGGCCGCGGCGAGGATTGCCGCGCGGCGTGTTTGCCAATCGGCGGGTGTTTTCACCGGCTGGCCATTCGCGAGCGTCAGCAGGGGCTGGCGCGTTTTGTTTTCCGCGGCGAACAACGCGCGGCCGCACGCGGCGGCGGCAAGTTGGAGGAAAGTGCGTCGTTGCACGTGGGGGAAGGTGGGGCGTTTCATGGCAGGACTCCCGCGAGCGTTGGCCGCGTGATGGATGTTTTCGTGACGAGTCTCATGGCTGGGCGACGCGGAGAAAATGCTCCGTGCTGAGGTCGCGCGCTTGCTCGGGGTGCGCCTCGGCGGTGGCAGGCAAACGGAATTGCGACTCGTGGCGGCGCGCGGCGGCGAGTTTGAGCGCCCAATACGTCTGGGCCTTGTCAGCCGGGCGCGCCGTCGTCGCCGTCGCAAAGGCGTCGGTGAATGCCGCGTCCGAGGTGACCGCGTACGCCAACTGCGCGCCGAGTTGTCGCGCTGCCCGGCGCGCGAGTTCCGCCGCGGCGCGATGCTCGGCGTGGCCGGTCCAGCCCCAGTTCGGCTCGATGGTGAGGATGACCGTCGCCGCAAAGTCCCGCGCCTCGTCCGCCACCACGCGCTCCGGGCCCGGCTCCTGGTCCCACGCCGCAAGCACGTCCGCGGGGAGCCAGAGTTTGCGGTCTGGAAACTTCGCGCGAAACGCCCCATTGCGGAAGTCCGCGATGCGGTACTCGATGCCGAGCGCCGACGTCGCGCCACGCAATTCCTCCGCGCGCTTCTCGCCGAGCGCGTCGCCGCGCAGTCCGGCGGAGTGGGGGTTTTCGCCTTGTTCGCCGCGCGTGAGGCAGAGCAGCCGCACCGCGCAGCCGTGGTCGTGCGCGAAGGCGAGCAGGCCGCTCATCATGTTCTCGTCATCGGGATGCGCCGTCACGGCGAGCACGCGATCCTTTCCCGCGGCGAGCTGCGCGATCAGTTTATCGTCCGGCTTGCGCGCGGCTTCACGGGAAAACGCCGCCTCCTTTGCCTCGAGCGCCGCCTTCACTTCGAGATAGAGCGGCCGCGCCTTTTGTGGCTCGCCGCGCAGTGCGGCGAGGTCGTTGAGCTTCACGAGTTCCGCGTCCATGTTCACGCCTCGCCGCCCAAGCGTCACCAGCAGGCCCTCGATCGGATCGCCACCCCGCTGTGCAAGGCAGAACGCGGCCACCGCCAGGATGCAGCCGGTGACAAGGAGAAAACGGAACGCGGATTTCATTCGATCGCGGCTAGGTGGGGTCACGACTATTTTGCCTTGGCTGCCATTGCTGTCTGTTTTCCTTGCTTCGCCGAGTGGTCCCGTCCAGTTGTGGGGCGCGACACGGGCAATCGGAACCGCGGGGATCGCCTCTCGTCCGGCCTCAGGGTGAACTGATAGGGGGGATGGACGTCTTCATGTCAAATACTTCCCAATACCCCAGCAGGGCCATCGCTTTGATAAGTATTCGCGTCCGCACGCTCGGGTGACGTTCTATAAAACCAGTCGCATTTTCAGGACCATCTTGCACGATATTGCTGGCAAATTGAGTATGCGCATTGTATTTCAGGCCATCGCCAGTATCAATTCCGCGCCTGGCGTGGGTTTTCTGGAACTGGGATTGGGCGTGAAGCCTCTGCCCAAGAACTTCCACACGAGCGGCCGCTTCGTTGTCGGCCGTTGAGCGGTTGCTGGGAAGTCCGCATGGTGTACTGGCGCCGAGCGCCGACGATCAAGCAGCCAAGCAGAAGCCGCTCAGTTCACGGGAAACACCTGCGAGCGGAGCAGGTCGCCGCCGCAGGCCCTGGCGGAATCGCGACGACGCGGGCTCACGGGCCGAACTAGGCGCTGGCAACGACTTTGTTCAATTCTTCGCGAAGGTGGTTGCACCGAGTGGTTGATTGCCAGCGACGAGAACACGCGCTTTTGCGATGCAGGTTTGCTGTCAGTTTTCGTTCGCAACCGGCATGTCCGTTGATGTAACCTTTTCCGGCGGCTACAATTTCCTGATTCGCCGCTCTGGTGGAATTGGCAGACACGCAGGTCTTAGGAGCCTGTGTCGAAAGACGTGTGGGTTCAAGTCCCACGGGCGGCATTGCCGAGGGGCGAGGTCAGGGCGACTCGGGAAGGAGTCAATAAGACGATTGCCCCGAGCCACGGGCTCCAGGTTTCCAAAGCGGATTTGGCGCCGCGGGCGACGATGGCCCCAATTCGCTCGCGGGAAACGAAGCGGCGGATGGAACTTGCCAGTTGGGACACTACCTCAGCGCCCCTTGAGGGCAAGACGCCAATTACCGCGTCGACCCGCGCGGTCAAGTCAGGCGGGCAAAGCCAGTATGACGCACGCGCCCCTCGAGGCGTGATTGCACATCATTGCGTCGTAATGCTTCGGCGAGTTCCGCGAACACGCCGTCGAGGGCCGTCAAATAGGCGTCAACGTGCCGCGCCTCGTGAGCCAAGCTGGGATAGAACCCACCGCCGGTGAGGAAGCCGTGGTCGAGCATCCGCACCGTTACCAAAGTACCGAGTGCCGCGGCATTTTCATGGTCAAAACCAAGCGAGAGAATCGCCGGATGACCTGTGACTTTCACTGGCACACCGTGCTCGCGGCCCAGTTTCAGCCACCCCGCGCGCATCTGCTGGCCCAGCTTGCGCAGGTGTTCTGGAGCATTCATGCGTTCGAGTTTGCGAACCGTCGCCAACGCGGCCGCTGGCCCCACGCCCTCGGTCCAATAGGTGCTCGAGATGAATGACGTTTGCGCCGCTTGCATCATCGGACGACGTCCGATGATCGCACCGATCGGATGTCCGTTGCCAAGCGCCTTGGCAAACACGGCGATGTCAGGTTCGACACCATAGTGCAGGTGCGCACCCCCCAGCGCCATCCTCCAGCCGACGGTGATTTCGTCGAAGACCAACACGGCGCCGCATTCTTGACACAAACGGCGAACCGCATCCAAGAATCCTGGCTGGGGATCGACCGAGCGTGTTGGCTCCATGACCACGGCGGCAAGTTGCGAGCCGTGATCGTGAACATGGCGTTCCAATTCCTCGAGCCGATTGTAAGTGAACGGGAGCATCGTCCCGGCCAAACCCGATGGCACCCCGGCCGGAGACAGCCCCGGTAGCAGGTGTCCTTGCAGCCGATCGCTGGCGCCCGCCGCCATCTGCTCGCCAGCGGGCAGATTCGCCGCCAAGTACCAGTCGGCCCAACCGTGATAGCCGCAGAAGGCCACGCGGTCGCGGCCGGTATAGGCGCGAGCAATTCGCACGGCCACGGCCATCGATTCGCCGCCGCTGCGGCAGAAGCGGGCTTGCTCGGCCCAGGGATGCAGCGCGATCAATCGTTCGGCCAGTTCAACTTCTTCCACGCAATTCAGCGTGGCCATTGAACCCAACTCGACGCGCCGCACGACCGCGTCGGTGACATCGGGATCGGCATAACCCAACAAACAGGAGCCAATCCCCGAGGTGGTCATGTCAATGTACCGACGCCCATCGAGATCGATGACTTCGCAGCCGCGAGCCTCGCGAAAGTAGGCCGGCCAACGGCCGGGGGCGTACATCTCGGGACGCTTCGAAAGCAATTGCGTTCCGCCGGGAATCAATTGCTTGGCGCGCTCGTAGGCCGCGGCGGTCTTTGCGCCGTTGGACGGGTCGCCAATGCCGAACATCGAGCGCGCGTTCGAGCAAAAGATGCGTTCCACGTCATCGTCGCGTAGTCGCAAGGTATGGCAGGCTTGCTGGAGGGCCAGTAGCGATTCCAGGCCAACCAACTCGGGCCGCGCGAATCGCGACTTTGACCAGTCGAAGTTGTCGCCGTACAGCCACAAGAACCCATCGCCGACGCTCACACAGCGCCCCGAAAGCTCGCTCACCGAGAAGTCAGTGCCAAACAGCAATCGTCCCGTGCCAAACTCGCGCACAATAGCTTCCAGTGGGGCGGCTTCACACACCGCCGAGGTGTCGAAATAGACGTTGTCGAGCCCTCGCAACGAGGCGATCCCCTGGACCGTGTGGTAGCCGCAAAAGCCCCGCGCCGCGTGAGCGAGAATCAATCGCGCATGAGGATAGCGCAGGCAATGCTCGCGAATGTATGTCTGGTTGCGCACGTCGGCCAAGGCGCGAGCCAGCACCATGTGCAGCGTAATCGACAGCGAATATCGCTCCGCCAGTTCCCAGGCCCACTCGGGCAAGAACGTCTCGGTCGGCGCCTCCAGCGTGTCGGGCTGGCCCGAGTAGACATGATAGACCTTGAAGCCAACAAAACCGTCAGCCTGCAGCGTAGCTTCGACCGTGGCAGGATCGTCGAGCGGATGAATCATCATCTGGGCCCGCGACCCGGGCAGCTTTCGGACTTCGTCGGCCACGTAACGATTGGCGGCCGGCATGTCGAGGGTGGGTTTGGGAATCGTGAAGATTAGCCCCCCTGTCGGCCGGCGGTCCCCCATCCATCGTTCGACCGCCGTGCAATATGCCGCCCAACTGGCGTTGCCATGAGCGTCGAGCACCCCGCGCGGCAAGCCGTCGATCGCGTCCTCTTGCCGATACAGATGCAGATGTGCGTCGAAACTATTCGGCGGCACGAAGGACCGCAGAAACTGATCGAAAAAATCCAGCGGCTCTTGCGACGTGCTCACCGAGCGATCTCCTTTTCAACCCATGAATACAGGACATTGCGCCGCGTGCGCGCCTTTCCCCTTAAACTGAGCCCAAGGCTGCTCCACGCGCGGCGATGCTGCCGCATTGTAGCCGGTAAGCGGTCGTCAAATCATCCCTGGCTAGGGACAATGTTTGAATGAACCGAGTTCGTTGCTTTCGACCGGGGCTAGCGAGTGCTACACTCGTGGCTTGCCCAGTTCGACTCGCATGGAGCCCTTCTGAAATGGAGCCTGTCAGCGCATGCCTGGCCGCATCACCGCCATTGTCGTGACGGGCGCCGGCGGCGCTCATCTGGACGCGTACTTCGCTGCTCTAGCCGAGATCGACGCAGTGGATCGTGTGGCGGTCGCTGATGCCAGCGGCGAGTCGCAGGCGGTCGCCGAGCGTGCGTTGGGCAAGAAGCTTGTTCGGTTTGATCGCGACCTGACCAAAGCGCTGGCGGCCGAGAAGCCCTCGTTCGCGATCGTTTCGGTCGAGGCGGTCCTGGCTCCGCCGTTGATTCGCGAGGTGTTGCAGGCCGGCTGCCACGTGCTGGCGGAAAAGCCCTCGTGCGTGCGCGTCGCCAACTTTGCCGAGCTTGTCACTTTGGCCGACGGCAAACATCGGCACCTAATGCTGGCCCTGGCCAATCGCATGCGGCCTCGCGTTGCGCATGCTCGCATGCTGATTCAAACGGGGGCGATTGGCGCGCTCTACGGCGCCGAGTTGCACATCATCGCCGATCAAACACGCCTGCATAGTCCCGCGTATCACCAGTCCTGGTTCGCCGACAAGTCGCGCGCTGGAGGCGGGCATCTGGCGTGGCTCGGCATCCACTGGCTCGACCTGGTGATGTTTCTGACCGGCGCCAAGATCACCGAAACGGCGGCGTTCATCGGCAACGTCGGCCAGCAACCGATCTCGGTCGAAGATTCGGCGGCGGCTATCCTGAGATTCGATTGCGGCTTTTTCGGCACCATTACCAGCGGCTACTATCTGGACCGTGGCTACCATTCGTACATCAAAATCTGGGGCTCGCACGGCTGGCTGCAAATGGAACCGCACGGCGACGTACAATTGCAGTGGTACAGTACCAAGGACACGCCGCCGCAGATCAAGCAATTCGAGGGGCCGCCCGAGATGCCAAGCTACACGCCTTTTGTCCGCGCCTGCGTGGCCAGCGCCGTCGACCCGATGATTCCGCCGCCGATCACGGGCGCCGAAGGCCTGGCGGCGCTGAAAGCCGTCTTCTCGTGCTATGCCTCGGCTGAGTCACGCCGGGTCGAACCCACGGCATAGTAAGCCGCGTTCACTCGGTGGGAGCGGGCCGACTCATCACGCGCCGCCACGAGAAGTCAGCGCCAGGATGCTCGTCGGCTCCCAGCAGCCAACTGAACAGCCAACCGGTCGCTAGTCCGAACAGCACGGGCACGGTGATGGCGATCATCACCGAGGGGGTTTTGGGGTGCCCCGCGGCATCGACGCCCAGTAGCGCGATCCAACGGTTGGCCAGTTCTGGTAAGCCCAGCTTGTTAAGCAGCACGGGCACTTCGCCCCACCAGGACCACAGCGAAGAGAACGCCTGGGTCAGAACGACGACAATCACGATCACGCGCCCCGTGGCCCGGCGAAAAAACATACCAATCATGAACATCGACGCCAGCGGGCCGAGGAACATGTTGAACATGCGCGGCAACATGTCGAAAATCGTTTTACCCGAGTGAATGGCAAAGTTCGCCGCGAACATCGCCAGCACCGTCGTCACGGCGCCAGTAGCCAAGGTGACAAACCGCGCCGATCGCAAGTCACTGGCGCGCGTATCGGCGTTTGACCGCTGGCCGTCGTTCCGCCCGCTCACGTTGGTCGTGATCACGGCGGCGATGCTATTCACGCCCGAGCCGAGGGTTTGCATCGCGTCGCACAAGAAACTCACCAGAATCAAGCCGCCAAAGCCCGCGGGCAATTGATAAGCGTAAAAGAATGGCATCAATTGATCGGCGCCACTCTCGGGCGTAAGGCCCGCCGGTAGCCGCGCCGCATGCTCAAGATAGTAATATCGCAAGGCCAAGCCCGACGTCGACAACAACAGGCCGATCACGGCCGCCGAGACGATATTGACGATAAAACTGTTGCGCGCGGCCGACAAGTTCGTCGTGCTGAAATAGCGCTGCAACGCCACCTGGTCCGAGCAATGCGTGCAAACATTCCAAGTAAAGATGGCCAGCAGCGCCCACAGGACGGTCGTCCGTTCGGTGATATCGGCGCCGAACCAGCGGAGTTGAGGCGCATGTTCTTGGTGGGTTGAAATCGTGGTCCACCACGTCTCCACGCCCGTCCGCTCGTCCCACATCACATAGCCGATGATGACGATGACCCCGCCGAAGAGCATCAGGGCCTGGAGCACATCGGTCCAGATCACCGCGCGAATGCCGCCGACGCAGGCGTAGATCGACGCGACCAGCCCAATCACGGCGATCACCGGGTAAATGGGATGCGACGCGCCAAAGAGTTGTGCGAAGGCGCCGAGCGGTTCGGACGCCATCGTTACCATTGCCATCGACGCCGTGTAGACCACCATCGACATCCATCCCAGCCTGAGGCCCAGAAACAGCAGCCCCCCCAACCAGCGGGCTCGATGGTCGAAACGGCGTTCGAGGTACTCATAGGCGCTGGTCATGCGCAAACGCATGAAGAAGGGAATCCAAAAGCAAATCACCACGAACGCCACCGCCGGATAAGCCAGATAGCCAATCAGATACGCCGGGCCGTACTTAATCATCTCGCCAGGCGCGCCCAGGTAGGTGTTGGTCGAAAGCAGCGTCGCCATGATCGACAAACCCACGGCGAACCAGGGCATGCTGCGACCCCCCAGGAAGAAATCCTCGGTGTCGTCCTGTTTGCGACTCGACCAATAGACGATGAACGCCGTGATCGCCAGGTAGCCCACGACCGCGACGTAGTCAAGTGTTTGCAAACCAACGGCTGCGTCATGCTCGTTCATGGTCAACAGATACCAAGCAAAGGGGCGACGGGCGGCGCGACTTGTTGCATTGATCGCGCCATGAATCAGGCGTGGATTGGCCGATACGCAGGATACTTGGTGGCGCCCTACATTGCCACCAGGGCTATTTTCTCCCGTGCGGTGGGAGATGTCCGCGTGTTATAACACGGCGGCAATCGAGCGTTGACGACTGGCGCCACCCTCGAGTGGCCCTCCTTGGTCCAGGCGCGGCTAGCTGGCCGTGAACGATCATGAATCTGGCCGGAAAGTTTGCCTTGGTTACCGGCGCGGGGCGCGGCATCGGTCAGGGTTGCGCCTGGGAATTGGCGCGTGCCGGCGCCAACGTGATCATCAACGATCGCCCTGGTAGCTCCGACCTGGCGGCCACGGCCGATGAAATTCGCCGACTTGGCCGGTCGTGCGTGGAGATCGATGCTGACGTCTTCTCGCGCGCCGGCTGTGAAGAACTGGTATCCCGGGCCGTGGCGGCAACCGGGCGGATCGACATTCTGGTCAGCAACCCCGCTTTTAGTAAGCGCGGCACGTTTTTGGAGTACGACCCCGCCCTGTTCGAGCGCGTGATCCTGGGCACCCTGACTGCGGGGTTTCACATGGCGCAACTTGTCGCCCGTCAAATGGTCTCGCAAGGCGCTGGGGGCAAAATGGTATTTATTTCGAGCGTCCATGCCGAACGCCCCTACGCGCGAAGCGTGGCCTACAACGCGGCCAAGGCTGGCTTGAATCACCTGGCCGCGACGATCGCCGTCGAGTTGTTGCCGCACCGCGTCAATGTCAACGTCATCGAACCCGGCTGGATCGACACGCCGGGCGAAAAAAGCACCTTCGGCGCGGAAGCCATTCGCCAGGCGGCCCCCACGCTACCGTGGGGGCGCCTGGGCACTCCCCAGGACATTGGCCAGGCCGTGACGTTTCTCTCGTCCGATCAGGCAGACTACATCACCGGCAGCGTCCTGCGCGTCGATGGTGGTTGGGTCATCAAAGACGCGATGGACAATAGCTGAGCGTCTTTCCGGCCCCCACCGCGTGATCAGCGGAGCAAATATTTGACTGGCGATTCGCGACATGTCATTCTGCACGGGGCAGGGTCGATCCGACAATTTTGCCTGCCATGAAGGGCAGCTCTGATGAGGCGACTTATGCCACGCTTATGCGCCTTGAAAATCGCCAACGTAAGTTGGCTGTTATGCTGGGGGTTGCTGGTTGCTCAAGCCACGGCGGAGGACTGGCCGCAGTTTCGCGGGTGCAATTGCAGCGGCATTTCCAACTCGAAGCTGCCATTGCCGACGACTTTTTCCGCCACCGAACATCTGAAATGGTCGGCGCCGCTGGGCGACGGCATTGGCTGCCCGGCGATTGCCTCTGGCCGGGTGTTTATCACCTCGATGATCGATTCTGGGCATGTGGCGTTATCGGCTTTTGATGCCCAGACGGGGGCCAAGTTGTGGGAGCGCTCGTGGCCGACGGGCGAGCTGCCTGAGATTCACCATACGAACAGCCACGCCTCGACGACCCCCGCGACCGACGGCGAGCGAGTTTTCTTTTACTTCACGACGCTGGGACTGCGCTGTGTCGACGCGGTGACCGGCGCCGACCGGTGGCAGGCCGAGTTGCCGATCCCCTACTACGTGTTCAAATGGGGGCCTGGCATGTCACCAATCGTGCATCAGGATTTGGTGATCTTTTGCCAGGATGACGACCTGTCTCCCGCCCTGTACGCCTTTGACAAGCTGACCGGCAAGTTGCGTTGGCGAGACGATCGCAGCGATATGTGCGCTGGCTACTCACACCCGGTCATCAACCAGGCGGGGCATGGCGACGAGTTAATCGTTGCCGGCACCGGCATGCTGATTGGCTACGATTTGGAGACTGGCAAGCGGGCATGGTTTGCGCGGACGTTGCTGCGCAACATCAAAACGACGCCGGTCAGTCGTGACGGCATTATTTATATCTCGCTGCAAAGCGGAGGCATCGCCAAGCAATGGATCGCGTCGATCGATCAGGCCGAGACCGGCAACCGTGACGGCAAGATCACCAAGGAAGAGCTACAGGCATTCGTTGGCAAAATGCCCGTGCCAGCGGCCTTCTATCGTCGGACATTTGATCGCGGTGACCTGAACGGCGACGGCGCGCTCGAAGGCGAGGAACTCGACAAAGCGTTTCTCCCACCGGGAAACTATGCGGGAGCCAGCTTCGAGTCGGCCAATCCGGCCAGCGAATACGTGCTGGCCGTGCGCGGCGGAGGCGCGGGAAACGTGACTGACACCCATGTGCTGTGGAAGCACGCGACGAAGCACACGGATCACATCGTTTCGCCCATGGTGGCCAGCGGACGCATGCTGTTGGTGAAGTGTGGCGGCATCGCGACCTGCTTTGAGACATCGCAAGGGAATCAGTTGTGGGGGCCGAAGCGAATTGACAACGCGAGCGATTACTTTGCCTCGCCGATTCATGGCGATGGCAAAATCTATGTTGCCGGCGAAAACGGCGTGGTCGTCGTGCTCAAGGATTCGCCCGAACTCGAGATCCTGGCCAAGAATCAACTCGGCGCCGCCATCGTCGCCACGCCGGCCATTGCCGACGGTCGGCTTTTTTTTCGCACGCGTGAATCATTGCTCTGCTTTGGCGAGTGATCGCGCCGGCCGCTATCGCACCCAGGTCGACGCGAGCGAGGTTCTTTCCAGGCTGCGCCGCAGTTCAGCTTGAGCGGGCGGCGTAAGCGGCGCTCGCGGCGCCGCGCAATCGGGATGGTCAATTAACCCTTGCCAGTAGAGAATTTGCTTCGAGGCGGCTAGTCCTTGGTGTCGCAGTAGCGCTTCGATGATCTCGTTGACCTGTTTCTGCACTTGCGTGGCCTCGCGCAGTTGCCCCGCGGCCACATACCGGGCCACCTGCAGAATCAGTTCCGGCATGAAATTATAAGTGGTGCCAATTCCACCGTGGGCACCCATGCCGAGCCCCATGGCCAACAATTCGTCAGGGCCGTTGTACATGATTTGGTCGGAACTGAATCGCGACAGCAGCCGTTGCATCAGGTATAAATTGGTGTCGGTACTCTTGAAACCGACGATGTTCGGCAGCGACAAAAGCGACGCCAACTGGTCGACCGAGAACGTCTGGCCCGTCAGCCCTGGAATGTAATAGGCCACCACGGGCAACGGACTAGCTTCCCCCAGGCGGCGGTAATAGTCATGCACCTCGGGCCAACTGAAGCCGCCCACGAACGGCGGAATGCTGCTCACGGCCGTGGCCCCGACTTTTGCCGCGTGCGCGGCCAACTGCAACGCCGCCGAGGTTTGGATCGCGCCGACGTGGACCACAACTTGCCCACGGTTGGCGGACATGCTGACGGCCAATTCAACCAACCGGCGGCGGATTTCAAAGTCGAGGTAAATCCCTTCGCCGGTGCTCCCGGTGACGTACAAACCACCCACGCCACGCGTGTAAAGATGGTCGATCAGCCGTTCCGCGCTGGCCACGTCCAAATCGCCGTTGGGCGTCAGCGGGGTCACCAACGCCGGCAAAATGCGATTCGGCGTCGCCAGCAGCGGGTTTTTCAGCACGAGCGGTTCCTTGGAAAAATGATGGGAGCGATGCTTGTCGCGAGCAAAGCGCGGCGCGAATCAAACACCCCGCCACGGCGCGCGGCTGCCCGCTCCCATCGGCGTGGGAGCGGGCGATGCGTTGGCTGTGGTGGCCTTGATGGCACGCGAGTTCGACGCGCCGCGAGCTTACTTCGCTTTTGCCAGTTCCGCTTCGATGGCGCTCACCACTTCGGATGACTCGGGATTAAGCTTCGGCGCAAAGCGGGCGGCTACCTGACCGTCGCGACCAATCAGGAATTTCTCGAAGTTCCACGAGACTGGGCCGGCGAACTTCGGATTGGTGTTTGCACCGGTGAGGTGTTGATACAACGGGGCGATTCCCTCGCCCTTAACCACGATCTTGCTGAACATGGGGAATTCGACCGCATACTTGGTCTTGCAGAACTCGGCAATCTCGGCGTCGGTGCCAGGCTCTTGCTTGCCGAACTCGTTGGCGGGGAAGCCAAGAATCACCAGGCCCTGACCTTGATACTTGCGATACAGACTTTCCAGGTTGGTGTATTGCTTGGTGTTGCCGCAACGGCTGGCGGTGTTGACAATCAACACGACCTTCCCTTTGTATTGCGATAAGTCGGCCGGTTTGCCGTCGATCGTGGTCACCTGATAGTCCAGCGGCGTCTGGGGCGAATCGGCAAAACCGACGTTGGCGGCCAGGGCCAGCGCGCCGGCCGCGACTAGTAGAACAAGTTTCTTCATCACGGATCCTTTGCTCTCTGAGGTGGGAAATGGGGCGGGAGTGAGACCGTCGAAACGATCCACCATGAAAAGCCTACTCGCCGCTGGCGTGCATTGCAAAGAGCGCGCACAGATTGCCGCCCAGCGGGGATAGATCGCTAGCTCGCGGTGGGATATGCTTGCAATGACTTGCCCACCGGAGACATTCACTTGCCCCAGCGGCGCCAATGGCCGACATGCGCCGCCTTCTCCTACAGCCTTGCCTGGGTGATCGCTCACACCTACTCAACTCGCGAAGTAGTATCCATGACTTGTGCGCGCGGCCGATGGCCGAGACTGTTCAGGTGCTCGTTCCCGCTGGTCGCGAGCTTGCTCGCGACTTCGTTGACGGTTTCCGCGGCCGATCCAGCGCCAGTCGACTTTTCCGTGAAGTTGGAAACCGTCATCAAGCATAACGGCGGTGACTTTCTCTGGTTTCACCCTCGTGCCGCCGCCATTCCCGCCCCCGAGGGCGTTGAGCCGTCGATCGTCATGACAATTCAAAAGCACCTCAAGATATCGGACTATTACTCCGGCTTGCACGTGCTAACTCGCGAGTCCCCGACTGGCAGTTGGGCCGGGCCGATTCTTCCCCAGGAACTGGATTGGCGTCAACAACCGGACGGCGTCACCATTAGCGTCGCGGACGTCACGCCCGGCTGGCACGCCCTCACCGGCAAACTGCTCGCCATCGGCTGCCAGGTGCGCTACAACGCCAAAGGGAAGCAGTTGGAAGACATCCCCCGCGCGCACCAAACGGTCTACGCGGTGTTTGACCCGCGGACGCGCCACTGGTCGCCTTGGCAAATGCTGGAGTTGCCCCCAGACGAACAATTCAATTTCGCGCGCAATGCCTGCTCGCAATGGCTGGTGCGGCCCGATGGCCGCCTGTTGGTGCCGCTGTACATTGGCCGCAACGCACGCGAACCGTTCAGCACGACGGTGGCCGAATGCCGCTTCGATGGCGCGCGGTTGACCTATGCGCGGCACGGGAGCGTGTTGCGGTCAAGCGTCGCGCGCGGACTTTACGAGCCCTCGCTGGTCGAATTTGGCGGCCGCTATTTCCTGACGCTGCGCAACGATGTCCGGGGATATGTGAGCGTCGGCGACGCAAGCCTGCAATTCGCCGAGCCGCAACCCTGGCTCTTCGACGACGGCGCGGAACTGGGCAGCTACAACACACAGCAACATTGGCTGGCGCACAGCGATGGCCTGTTTCTCGTTTATACCCGCCGCGGCGCGAACAATGATCATATTGTCCGGCATCGCGCGCCCTTGTTCATGGCGCAAGTCAATCTCGACAGCTTACGCGTATTGCGGCGTACCGAGAGAATCGTCGTGCCGGAGCGCGGAGCGGAACTCGGCAACTTTGGCGCCTGCCCGATCAATGCGGCGGAATCGTGGGTCACGGTGTCGGAAGGGATGTTTATGAAAGATTCCCAGCAACGCGGAGCCGAAGGGGCGACGTTCGTGGCCCGCGTGCTGTGGGCCAAGCCGAACCGACGATCCGATGTCTTGCCGCGGAGCAATCAGCCGTGAGCGAACCGGTAGTCTATCTGAATGGCGAGTTCGTGCCTGCCTCGTTGGCCAAGCTGAACATCTACGACCTGGGCCTGGTACTTGGCGCGACGTTGACGGAGATGACGCGAACATTTCGCCACGTTCCGTACCGCGTGGAAGATCACGTGGCGCGATTGTATCGCTCGTTGAAATACGCCGGCATTGCCGTCCCCATGACCCAGGCCGAGATGGTCGCCAAGACGCGCGAGTTGGCCGAGGTCAATGGCCGGCTACTGAATGCCGCGGACGACCTGGGCATCGTGCATTTTGTTACTCCTGGCGAGAACCTGATGTACGCGGGCAGCGCCGGCGCGTCGGGGGCGTTGCGGCCGACGATCTGCATTCATTCGTTCCCACTCCGCTTCAGCATGTGGCGGCACTTGTTCACCGACGGCGCGCACGTGGTCACCCCGTCGATTCGCCATGTCCCTCCCCAGTGCGTCGAACCAAAGATGAAGAACCGTAGCCGCCTGCACTGGTTTCTTGCCGACCGGCAAACCCAGGCGGTCGATCCGCGCGCGATCACCTTGCTGCTTGATCTCGACGGCAACGTCACCGAATGCGCCGGCGCCAACTTTGTCATTGTCAAGGACGAGACGATCGTCACTCCCACGACGCGGAACATTTTGTGGGGCGTCAGCTTGCAGACGGTCAAAGAGCTGGCCGCGTCGGTTGGCCTGGGGTTCCTCGAGAAGGATTTCCAGCCCTACGACGTGGTCAACGCCGACGAGGCCTGGCTGACGACGACACCTTATTGCCTGGCCCCCTGCACCAAGGTCAACAACATTCCGATCGGCGGCGGCGCGCCGGGCCCTCGCTTCCAGCGGATGCTCAACGCCTGGAGCGAGCGTGCCGGCATGGACATCGCCGCTCAGATCGCCAATTCGCGAATCTAGCCCGGCATTTGCCACGGCGACGGTCACGCTGCTTTACCTTGGCTCGTGGAACGCTTGACTTCGCGCCACGGGATGCCAAGCTACGTGTGCTTCCCGCCCCCCTCCCGCCACGCCACGGAAATAACCCACCATGCGATTGTGCCGTTTCACCCATCAAGGCCAGACCTCGGTTGGCATCTACGATGAGCAGCAGGTGGTCTCGCTGTCGAGCGCGGCTCGCGCCTATGCCGACGCGACTCACGAGAATATCGCGCTGCCAGCGAGCGACAACCTGCTCGACTATCTGCCCGCCGGGACGTCATTCGCCGCGGCGAAGAAAGTCGCCGGCTGGGTCGAACAGAACCGCGTCGCGCTAGCGGGCAAGCTGGCCATCGCCACGTCCGCGGTCAAGCTGCATGTCCCCATTCCCCGGCCGAACAAGTTGTTTCTGCTGGCTGGCAACTACGCCGATCACATCAAGGAAGGGGGTGGCATTGCGGCCGCCCGGGCCGAGACGTTTCCCTATGTCTTCATGAAACCGCCGACGACCACGTTGACCGATCCCGGCGCGCCGGTCGTCATTCCCAAGATTTCGCCGGCGGCGATCGATTGGGAGTTGGAACTGGCCGTCGTGATTGGCAAGCGCTGCAAAGCAGTTCCCGAGTCCGAGGCACTCGGCGTTGTGGCTGGCTACACCGTGATCAATGACATCTCCAATCGGAAGTTTCGACCGAACCCGGGGCGCAAGAAACGCGACAAAGACGAGTTCTTCGACTGGTTGCACGGCAAATGGCACGACAGCTTTTGTCCCTGCGGGCCGTGCATCACGTCGGCCGACGTGATTGCCGATCCTCAGCAGTTGGCGATGCAACTCAAGTTGAACGGCGAACTGCGCCAGAACTCGACTACCGGCGCCATGATCTTCCCGGTCGCCGCGATCATCGAGTTCATTTCAAACATGGTCACGCTAGAACCAGGAGACATCATCTCGACCGGCACACCGGCCGGCGTCGGCGCATCGAGCGGAACCTTTGTGAAACCTGGCGATCGGCTCGAGGCCTCGATCGAGCGCATTGGCCTGCTCAGCTCGCCCATCGTGGCGGAATGAGGCTGCCGGACCAGCGCCGACTAGTTTGAGTTGACATTGCTTTCACTTCTTCTTGCTGACAAACGAGGTTCACCATGCAGACAGCTTACCTGTGGGCGATTGGTGCGGCGGCCGCGCTGCTGGTCGCGATACCCGATGCGATGACACCCGACCCCGCCGGGCTGCGGCCGATTGCGGCGGTCGATTCAGTGTTTGTCGAGGAGCTTACCTGGATGGAGGTCCGCGACCAGCTCGCCCAAGGCACCGACACGGTCATCGTTGCCACGGGGGGAGTTGAACAAAACGGTCCCTATCTGGTGACCGGCAAGCACAACTACATCTTACGCGGCACGACCGAAGCCATTGCGCGCAAGCTAGGAAAAGCACTGGTCGCCCCCATTGTTCCGTTCGTGCCCGAGGGGGATATCAATCCGCCGTCGATGCACATGAAGTATCCCGGCTCGATCAGCGTGACGGAAGACACCTTTGAAAGATTGCTGATTGACATTTGCGGCAGCTTCAAGACGCACGGCTTTAAGCGGATTGTTTTGCTCGGGGACAGCGGTGGCAACCAGGCCGGCATGAAAGCGGTAGCCGATCGTCTTAATTCCCAATGGAGTGGAACTCCCCGCGTCGTTTTCGTGCCCGAGTATTACGACTACGCCGGTCTGACCAAGTGGATCGAAGCAGAGGGGGTCCACCAGCAGCCCGAGGGCTTTCACGACGATTTCGTGATTTCGGCGCAGATGATCGCCGTCGACCCACGAACCGCGCGGATGGACGAGCGCGTGAAGGCTGGCAAGTTTCGCATCAATGGCGTCGAGTTAGCGCCAGTCGAGAAGACGATTCAGTGGGGGCGTCGCATCATCGACCATCGCGCGGCCGAGACCGTGAAAGCGATCCGGGCCAAGTCGTAGTTGACGACCGCAACTGCGAAATGCAGGTCATGGAACCTATCACGCTTCAACAGCGAACGATCGTCGGCCACGCGGCGGGCCCTCGTCTACTGATCACCGGCGGCGTGCATGGCGACGAGTTCGAGCCCCTGGCGACGGTGCGCCGGCTGATGCACGAGTTCGCGCCCGAGCAACTTCGTGGGCAGGTCACGCTGGTTCCTGTGGTGAATGAGCCCGCCTTCGAGCGCGGCCAGCGAACGGCCGACGACGACAAGGATCTGGCCCGCACTTGTCCAGGTCGCGACGACGGCACGATCACCGAGAGGATTGCCGCGGCGCTGGCGCGGCTGATTCGTGACGCCGACTATTACATCGATTTGCACACCGGCGGCACGGTGTTCCAGATATTAGCGCTGGCTGGTTACACGCTGCACGCTGATCGCGTGGTGCTCGAACGCCAGCGACTGATGGCTCGCGCGTTTAACTTGCCGATCGTATGGGGAACCTCGGCCCGGCTTGAAGGTCGCTCGTTGTCGGTAGCCCGCGATGCAAATGTGTCCGCGATTTATGTCGAGAATGGAGGCGGTGGCACCTGCGACCCGCGACGCGTCGAGCAGAATGTGCAAGGCTGCTTGAACGTCGCCCGGGCGCTCGGCATGCTGGACGGCGCCACGGCCGCCAGCCAGGTCCGCTATGTTGTTGAAGACGATCGCGACCAGAGCGGCCACTTGCAAGTGCAATGCAACGCGCCTTGCGCGGGATACTTTGAACCAGCGGTCACGTTGGGCCAAACCGTCGAGCGCGGCCAGACGATTGGTCACATTGTCGATCCGCTCGGCAACCGGCTGGCGGCCATCACCGCGTATCAGGCAGGGACCGTGCTCTTATTGCACTCGTTCCCGAGCGTTCGCGTCGGCGATCCCTTGGTGGTGATCCTGCCGGTCACGGCTCCCGGGGAAGCGTCGTTCCCGCGGTAGCGAGGGTCTCGAAGAGTATCGTTACGTAGCCTGCTCGATCGGCCAGCATGTGCCGCTGGTAAAGCTGCTCGCGACGAACAGCTTGCTTGCGGCGACCGCACGTTAACGGTCAGTTAGGTAAAGGGAATAGAGACGCGCCTGGCTGTTCTCGGGGAAACTGACTTTGATAGCCAGTTGCTTCCCCGCCGGAAGTGACGCCGTTTTGGTCTTGGCCCAAATGACTTCTTGCTGGGTGCCGCTGTTGGTCAACATTGCCGCGTCAGGTCCGGACCAACCTGTCATCGGTTGGTCGCGTTCGTCGACAAGTTCGACTTTCAGGGGCGCCTCGGGCGAAAGGCCATCCACATTCATCAGCAAGCGGCTCGTCGCCCCTGACATCAACGTGGCCGTGACGCAATGGGCGTCGCTGTTCGCTTCCTTTCGCGATAGGTAACCGAAACCGTCACGGCGCAATGTGGCGAGGCCGATATCCATCGATTTCAATTTGCCGCCAGTGTCCCAATGTGAATACCAGATCATGGTCTGGTCGCCGACGTTAACGAAGGCGTGCCCCTGCAGCAGAGCTACGTCGTCCCATTCCCCCGGCTGGCCGCGGGGGATCACTTTGAAGTCGGGCACCGGTTCACGGAAATGGATGCCGTCGTTACTGACGATCAGCCCCAGATCGACATGAACACCTAGTAAATGCGATGCCCCTTTCGGTGGCGGAGTTGGGGCATCCTGCCACATGCCATACAAGCCGACAAGGACATTGCCCCGGCTCCATAAGCCCGCCCCCATGTGAGTCTGCTGGCCGGTGATCGCTGGCCGAGTGAGCTGCCCCGGCCGCGCAAACGAGAAGGCCTTGGCTGGGGACCAAGTCACGAAATCAGGGGAGCGATACGCCAACATGACGCGGCTGGAATTGCTGCCATCGAGCAGCCACGTCCAAGGCGAGATCAATTGCCCGGTTGTGTAGTAGAAGTTGCCAAAGCGATACAAGCTGCTGACCTCAAAACGCTCGCCTCCCGCGTTCGCCGGCCGATGGCCCACGACTTTCCACGTCAAGCCATCTGCGCTCGTTGCACAGATGGTCGCGCAGACCCGTTTCTCTTTAATACCGATCTTGCTCATGCCGCCGGTGATCTCATCGTAAGGGACATGGGCGATGAAAGCGGCTTTGTAGCGCTGCGCCGGATCGGGATCGCTTGGGTCGTGTAGCACCGACAGAAAATCGTTCACCCGCGTCAGTGAAAAGGGCTCGCCTTCGATCAGACAGATATTGTTCCGCTTCGAGCCGTTGAATTCGACCAATCCCAGCTCGGGCTTGGTCCAGCGGACGCCGTCCATGCTTTCGGCATAGCACATGGGACGCCACATCCCGGGCGCCTGGCCACGTTCGATCTTCTCCTCGAACATGCCCAAGTACCACATGCGAAACTTCTCGCCTTCCTTGATCACGGTACCGTAGAGGACCGCGTGTCCATGATCGGGCGCTCCTTCCGGCCCGCGTCGTAAGACAGGATTCTCGGCGTGCTTGGTCGCCTGCACCAACGTGAGCTTCAGATTGTGTGACCAGGGAATGCCGTGGTCATCGAAGGCAAAGAGCGTTTTTTCCTCGGCGCGCGCGGCGGCTGTCCCGAGAGAGATCAAAGCGACGATCAAGAGCAATGTATTCTTCATCGTATGACCAAGGTGGGAGAATCGAATTGTCACGTGGCTTCTAGAGAAAGAAAGCTACGGCGTGAACTGCAGCGAGTAGAGATCGGCATCCCGCATCAGAAACCGGAGTCGCACCGTTTGGCCGGCCAGCGCACTCAGGTCGTGCCCCCCTTTCCACCCGACGGCCTGTTCAATCCGATTGCCGAGCAACGCGACACAGTCATCGGCCGTGTAGCCTGGCAACGGAACCCCTTGTGCGTCTTGAATCTCGACTCGAATGCTCCCCGCGGCCGACGTGGCGTAATTCAACTTCAAATTCCGCCCCGCGAAGCGCAGCGGCTTGGTAATAAACTCGCCCGCCTCATAGGGGGCATTTATCGAAGCAAAGCCATCGAGCCGCAGCGAGTACCGCCGCAAGTGAGCGCTCGGCTGCGCGTAATCCTGGTTCGTGTAGAGCGACATTTCGTTCGGACCAGTCTGCACGACATTCAACGCCGGATACCCGGTTCGCGACACCCATTCATTCGGGCGCAGGCCCGGTCGAATCAAGGCTTCGCGGAATGTTTGTTGATAGGTGTGGCCGTCGCGCGAGGTCAACAGTACGGCGTCAGACACGTCCAGGAAATAGCCCGGGCTGACGTTGATCTGTTTGGCTTCCTCCTCGGTGATGGCCTGCCGGCCTTGCATGAACCGGGCCGCGGTGGCGAGATAGATGTGCGGCGCCCGGAAATAGGGATGCGTTTGACTGATATAAATATGAACTTCCTGCGGCGGCTCCCAACGCATCCGCTCGGGTTGGCTCCAATGAATGAAATCGCTCGAAGTGGCGCGCGACACCGAGCGTAGGCCAGCGACCTTCCATTCCGTGGCCGTGGTAACGCCCGAAGTGAAGATGCGGAAAAAGCAGACGTAACATTGCTCGGTCGGCGACCAGAACGCCACGTTCTGCGAATCGAACGCGCCGCGCGTGATGACGGCGGTATTGTGGAACGGCCGCCAATGTATGCCATCCGCCGATGCCAAGGCCATCAATCCGCCACTGGGATTCTTGCTGTCATGCACGCCACCGAGCGCCTTGAAACGCTCGTTGGTCGGCACGTCGGGCCTGGTGTCGAGGAAAGGGCTGAAATTGTGCGTCACTCCGGCCTCGTCGAGGATGACGTTATTATCCTTCGAGCCAGCTACTTCACACAGCCCCAGCTTCGGCTTGGCCCAGTGCTGGCCGTCCTTGCTTTCGGCATAACAGGTGACTTCTCCGGTGCCGTCGCGCCCCGCCGCCTTGCCGCGGTAGTAAAGCCTAAATGTGTCGCCGTCGCGGATCACGGTGCAGTAGCCACAGAACTGGCCTTCCCACGGTGCGTCATAGCGCAATACCTCGCCCTCATCGCGAGGCTCGTGCAGCTTGAGCCGCACGTTGTCGAGTTTCTCGATCAAGTATCGGTCGACGAACAATTCGCGCCGCGAGCCCAAGTCCAACGGGGCGTCCGCGGTTGGCACAGCCTGGACGATGCGCGCGACGCCGGTAACGGCCAGGGCCGATAGGGCGCCGGCGGTTCGCAGGAAATGCCGGCGCGAGGCTGAGTTGGCGAGGTGAGTTATCATGGTGTGGCGGTATTCTCCGGGGGGCTTCGGATTAGGCGGGCGGGTTCGCGGTAGCAGCCGCAGCGTAGGTGGCTTGGAGCCCGGGGTCGGTTCGCGTATGTGCGCCGCGATAGACGAGCAGCAGTCCCAAACGCGATTGGCCGCTCCGATTTGGCGCCGATTGGTGGATCGTCTGGCAATGATGAATCAGGGCGTCACCGGGCGCGAGCAGTCCGCAAAGCTGGTCAGCAAGCGGCGTCGCCGGAGGCTCGGCCAGGCCGATCGAGTTCCCTTTCACGCCCGAGGGTTTTGTCGGCAGCACGCCCGACGTGTGCGAGCCGCGCACATAGTAGACCGGGCCATTGTCAGGCGTGGCGGGGTCGAGCGCAATCCAGATCGTCAGCATGTCGGGGGGCGTCTGGCAAAAGTAGGCGTTGTCCTGATGGGGAGGCACACCGGACCCGACGCGTGCCGGTTTGTTGAATGTCTCGACGGCGCACAACCGTGGCTCGCCGCGAACGAGTCGCCCGGCCAGCGCCACGATGTCTGGGCGAGCCACCATCGGCACGATCGCCGGCAGATGTTGCTCTAAACGCCACAGGTTCCGCACGGTCTTGCCGTCGTCTTCGATCGTGCGCGCGTCGGCCGGTTTGGACGCCAGCACGTCGCGGACATAACCATCCAACTCTCCGCGTAGCGCGGCGGTTTGTTCGGCGGTGAACAGTTCGCGAATCACGACCACGCCGTCGCGCTCATAATCGTGTTGAAGTCGGGCAACATCAATGTTCATGGCTGGGCAGGCTTGGGACGCGTTGCCGTGGCTCCCTCGAGATAATGTCCTGATCGGGTCGTCGTATCGTCAAAGGTGAAGCCCAATGGGGCGAATTGCCGCTGGATAGCTTGCAGCCCACGTCGCACCAGCACGATGTCGGCCATGTGAAAGTGCAGTCGCGCGCCAAGTTCCATCAACTGTTGGGCATGCTCCACTGAAAATGCCGGCGTCCCCCAATGCTTGCCCTGATTGCGGGCGGCGTCCGCAACCTTCTGCACGGCGCTTTGAATCCGGGGGTGATCAAACGCGCCGGGAAAACCGCCCAGCACGGAAAAATCGGCTGGCCCGAACATCAGCACGTCGACGCCCGGCACCGCGGCAATCTCTTCCGCGCGGTCAACGGACGCTTGTTCCTCTAACTGAATCACGCAGAAAGTCTCGCGGTTGGCGGCGGCTACATAGTCGGCCATGGGCATCGAGCAGTAGCCAGAGTCGGCGCCGGCGCCGTCGAATCCGCGCGATCCGTGCGGCGCAAACTTCATCCAGCGCACCACCTCGCGGGCCTCGGCCGCATCGTCACAGCGCGGATACATGATCCCCTGCGCGCCAGCTTCCAACAGCCGGCCCATCCGCATGAATTCTCCCTTGGCCGGCCGAGCAAGAATGTCGGAAACCCCAACTCGCGCTGCCCGCATCAATCCAGCGGCGGTTTCCTGGCCCGTCGCGTGATGTTCCAGGTCCATCCAAATCGCGTCAAAGCCGAGCAGGCTGGTCATCTCATAGACCGCCGGATCGGTAAAATGCAGGCAGGTCACCAGCGCCGGTTCGTCACGATTTAGCTTGGCCTTCACTCGACTTGCTCTCATGACTACTCCTTAGGTGGATCAGTTAAATCGCGGTGATCAAAGCAGGCGGGCCGACGGTTGTCGGGTTCAGGCAATCCGTACCGGTTCTTGAGTGGCCTGAGGGCCCTCGGGCAGATAACGACGCACCTGGGCGCGAATCATCGCGCGGGCTCGCTCGACGTCGCGGTCGCGAATAGCCGCGGCCAGTTCCGCGTGCTCCCACACAATTCGTTCGGCATTCGAGGCATCCAAGGGTGTGCTCGTGGTCACCGTGCGAAAGAAATCGACCAGTACACGCTGCATACCGGCGACCAGGGATGACCCGGTCATCTCCAACAACAGCGAGTGAAAGGCGATGTCGAGTTCTTTCTGCTTCTTCGCCGCCGCCCGGCCATTGACCGCTTGCTGGAACTTCTGGCCAATGCTCACCAGCCGTGCGATCTGTTCATCGCTGGCGTTCTTGACTGCCAGCTCGATGGCGCCGACTTCCAGGACATAGCGCAGCCGGGCGAGTTCGGCCAAATCCTGGTCCGACCTGATCAATGACGGCAGACTGGCGGAGAACAATAGCACCGGATCGGGGCGGCGCACGATCAGTCCTTTGCGCTTCCGCCCCTCGAGCAACCCGATTGCCCGCAATCGCCCGACGGCTTCACGCGCGACGGTTCTCGACACTTGGAACTTCTCGGCCACCTCGGCCTCGGTCATGAACAACTCACCGTCGGGCAGACGAGCCTTTTCAATATGTTGCCGCAGGCGCTCGGCGAGTTGCTGTGACAGGTTCTTTCGCGATTCGTCGGCCATCAATTAAAACCTATTTTATGAGACGCCATGCCGACCGCTGCTGCTCCTGGGCGATCTCGCACTATTCCGCGGCTGGAAGAACGGTAGTAAACTGCCTGGCATAGTTTGCGACCTGCCGCTCTTGCGGCACTCGCATTATATAATACCATTTATTGTCGCCTGTCAAGGAAATCCGCTGCTGCCGGCCAGTGGCAATGCGGGGGCACGCTTAGAATCACCACCGTGGCGACCGCGAGCGGTCGAACCAGAAAGCCAGACGATGAACCATCGACATCGCGTCCTGATCATCGGCGTGGGCTCGATTGGCGAACGCCATTTACGCTGCTTTCAGGCGACCGGCCGAGCCGATGTCTCGTTCGTCGAGACGAACGACTCGCTACGCGCCACGATTGCCGAGCGTTATCGAGTGCCCGGTTTCGCCGAGTTGGCCATGGCCACGCCAGGTTGCGACGTGGCCGTGGTCGCCACCCCCGCTCCGTCCCACCTGGAAATCGCCACCATTCTCGCCGATGCGGGCAGCCACGTGTTGATCGAGAAGCCCCTCGGCACCAGCACGCTGGGGAGCGACCGGCTGGCGTGCGTGGCACGCGAGCGTAACGTAGTCGTTGGCGTGGCGTATGTTTACCGGTGCATCCCAACCCTGAGCGCTATGCGCGAGGCCATTCAAAGCGGCCGTTTCGGCAAACCGGTCGAGATCGTCGCCACCTGCGGCCAGCACTTCCCTAGCTATCGACCAGCATATCGCAATACCTATTACGTTGACCACGCTTTGGGCGGCGGCGCTATTCAGGATGCGCTCACGCACGTCCTCAATGCCGGCGAATGGCTGGTTGGGCCGATCGATCGGCTCGTCGCCGACGCGGCCCATTGCGTGCTCGAAGGGGTGGCCGTGGAAGATACGGCCCATCTGCTGACGCGCCATGGCGACGTGCTGGGGAGCTACAGCCTGAATCAATTTCAACCGCCGAACGAAGTGGTGATTACCGTCAATTGCCAACGCGGCACCGTGCGCTGGGAGTCGCACACCCAGCGCTGGCGCTATATGACGGTTCCCGACGGGCCGTGGACCGACATGCCTGGCGAGCCGCTGTCGCGCGACGCAATTTTCGTCGAGCAAGCCCAGCAGTTTCTCAACGCGGTCGACCATCGCACACCCCCACCATGTACACTGGCCGAAGGTTTGCAGACGTTGCGAGTCAATCTGGCCGCCCTCGCCAGCGTCAAAGTGGGCAAGTGGCAGACCATTGGGCGCGATGCCTGATCGCGGTGCGCACTCTCTAACGGCTTGATTACTTGATCACTGACGTTGTCAACACGGTCCCCATAATGACCAACTCCACGAATGCGACCGAACCCAGCGTTAAACAACTGTTCGACCTGACTGGGCAGGTGGCGCTGGTTACCGGCGGCTGCGGCCATTTGGGGTCGGCGATGTGCCGCGGACTGGCTGAAGCCGGGGCCTCGGTAATCGTGACCAGCCGTGACGCCCAGCGCGCCCAAGCGGCCGCCGCGACCTTGCCAACGGTTGGCAAGGCACAGCACGCTGGCATCGCGCTCGACCACATGCGCCTCGATTCGCTCGAGGCCAGCTTTCAAGTAGCGCTCGGCCGCGCTGGCAAAGTCGACATCCTGGTCAACAACGGCCACGAGGCCCTGGCCGCCGATTGGACAACCGTGACGCCCGAAGAGTTCTCGCGGCACCTCGGCAACGCCACTGGGTATTTCGAACTGGCGAAACTAGCGCGCGACTCAGCCGTTGAGCGCGGGGCGCCGGCGAGCATCGTTTTGCTCGGTTCGATGTATGGCGTCGTCGGCTCCTATCCCGAGGCCTATGCCGGAGTCTGCGCGGCAAGCCCGGCTGCGTACCACGCGCTCAAGGGAGCGATTGTCCAATTAACGCGACACCTGGCGGTCTATTGGGCGAAGGACAACGTCCGTGTGAACTGTCTGAGCCCAGGTCCGTTCCCGAGTGAAAAGGCGCCGGCCGAAATGGTCGAACGGCTGCAACAGAAGTCGCCGCTGGGGCGCATGGGGCATCCGCACGAACTCAAAGGGGCCGTAGTCTTCCTGGCCAGCACGGCCAGCAGCTACATGACGGGCCAAAATCTGATCATCGACGGTGGCTGGACCGCCTGGTGAGGTTTTGGCTTGCGCGCTTAGGTACGTTTCGAGTTGCCATCGCGCTTGCTTTGCCAGCCACGCGCCTCGGCCACCACGTACAAGGTGCCGCTTGAAGCGGGCACGACCGGGGGGGCAGGTCGTGGTCGTGGCGACCGGTGCGACGGGGTGGCTCGGGCCTGACTTGCCGCCACGGATCAGCATCGACCGTCCGCTGCTGGCGACTCGTTGATTAGCCGATCAACTCGGGAATTGGCCGACCGTGGTCGACGATCGGCGTGGGGCGGCCGTTGAAGTCCTGAATGAAGGTCGTCGCTGAGTCAATGCCCAGGTGGTGATAGATCGTGGCCAAGAAATCGTGCGGGCCACAGCGGCGCTCGACTACGTCTTCGCCGCGTTTATCGGTCGCGCCAATCACCCGGCCCGTTTCGATGCCGCCGCCGGCCCAGATGTTTGAGTACGCCCGCGGCCAATGGTCGCGGCCCGGCTGCATCGTGCCGGCCGGCGCGCTGGCGTTGCCGACGCCGGTGCTGGCGGCGTAGCTGATCTTGGGCGTGCGGCCAAACTCGCCCGTCACCACGACGAGCACTCGCTTGTCGAGTCCGCGTTCGTAAATGTCCTCGATCAGCGCGGTCACGGCCTGGTCATAGACTTCGGCGCGGAATCGCATGGCGTCAAAGACGTGATGATTCACCGCGTGATCGTCCCAGTTGTTGACTCGGCCGCACAACGGGCCGCTCAGGCTGGTCGTCAGCACGTCAACGCCCGCTTCGATCAAGCGTCGCGCCAGCAGCAGTTGTTGCCCCCACTGGTTCCGGCCGTACCGATCGCGAACGCGGTCCTCTTCGCGGGTTAGATCGAACGCTTCTTTCGTCTTGGGATTGGTCAGCAGGGTCAGCGCTTGCGTCTCGAACTCGTCAAGCGCGGCCAGTTCGCCTTGTTGGTCGAAGGCGCGTTCCAGCGTGTCGAGCTTGCGGCGCAGCGCCGTGCGTCGATCGAGCCGCATCACTTCGCCCGCGTCGGCCAACCCGATGTTCGGCACCGAGAACGTGGGGGAACTGGGGTCTCCTCGGACGATGAATGGCGAGTAGGCGTCTCCTAAGTATGCCGGGCCGTTGTATTCCAGCGGCGGATTGACCCCCACGTAGGCCGGCAGCGGATTGTTGCGCGGGCCTTGCTGGGATCGCAAGTAGTTCGTCACCGCCATCCAGTCGGGCAAGCGCGGCTTGGGCTTGTCGCGAGTGTCCGAGTCGCCCGACAACATCTGCATCGAGCCGGCCGGGTGGCCGCCGGCCCCCTGCTGCATCGACCGCAGCACCGTAAAGCGATCGGCAAGCGCCGCGTGCCGCGGCAGCAACTCGGTGAATTGCAGGCCCGGCACCTTGGTCGAGATGGTGGCAAAGGGCCCGCGATAATCGCTGTTGGCGTTCGGCTTGGGATCGTACGAGTCGATGTGCGAACAGCCGCCCGGCTTCCAAACCATGATGACGGCTTTCTTCTCGCGCGGCGTCTGGCCCATGTCGGCCGCATAGAGCGAGTTCTCGGCGCGCAGCCGCAACAGCCCCGGCAGCGTCAGGCAGCCGAACCCGGCCAGCCCCATTTCGAGGAACGACCGCCGACTGGCCGAGGTTCCACTGGCGGGACCAGGGCAATGTTTGGATCGAGCGCTGGACATGGCTATTTTTTCTCCGCCGACAAGACGCGAATCATGATCGGTTCCGAGACGACGATATCGGCGATCCCCTTCGGCTCGGAGGCTGCCGCCGCTTTCTTGGCTTGTTCGGCCGCCGTGTTCAGCGCCGCCATGGCCGTCTTTTGCTTGGTGGCCATTTGCTTGCACGCCTCGTCGGCTTGCACCTTCTTTTCGGGCGGGGCAGCTTTGGCCGCGGCGTCGAGTTTTTTCGCCTCGCTGTCGAGCGCGGCGACCTGGGCCTGGGCGTCGCGCTGTTGGGCTTCGGCCTTGACCGCGGCCTCGGACCAGGGACGATACTTGGCGACCGTGCCGCCGTACAAGGCGATCAGATAATCGCCCGGCGGCGTCTTGAGCGCGGCCAGATCGAACACCACTTCGGTCTTGTCGGCGGCGAGCGACACGCTCACCGCCGCTGACTGTTCAAAACCAGCGCCAAAGACACGCATCGAAATCGCGTTGGCATTCAGCTCGCCGCGGCGAACTTCGGTGAGCGGAATCGTCAGCTTCGTGCCAGCCGGCGCCTCGAACGCTTCGCGCTTGGCCGCGGCCAAGGTTACCGGCGCCAACTCTTCGCCGCTGGTCGAAACGGGCACATCGGCCATCAGCCGCGGGTAAGGGAGTTCGCCCCAGGCATCGGGCACGGGCCAGGCCATCGTCGCCAGCCGACACGGCCGCGCGACTTCGACGCCGTCGATCTTGGCGCGACCAAGGAAGTTGGCGCTGGCATACCCGTGCGAGGCGTGCTCGTCGGCGGTCACCAACATGATGCCGCGCGACTTGCCGGCCGGAATCTTTAGCCCCGTGGCACGAACGCCCGAGGGCAAGCGGTCCATGGCAAGTTCGATTTCTCCGTCGAAGCCATCGCGCCGCACGACCACGACTTCGAGCGCCATCGTCGCGCCGCCACGCAGGGCAATCGGCTTGGAAAGCGCGTTGCGGTCGCCATTGCGCAGCTCCATGTGCAGCGGCCAGGCGACCAAGGCGAAGTCGGGCGCTGCCTTGCGAATCACCAACCGATAAACATTGCGCGGATCGTTTCGCGTGCCGCCGAACAAATCGGACAACGACAGCCGATGACGGCCATCTTGCTGGATGACTACTTTGCCCAGCACGTCGGCCGAGCCGGCGTTGTAAGGAGGACCATCGTACGCATAGCCGTTGCTCGAAATCTTGACCGGGCTGGGAATGTCGCTCAGCTCGGCCACATCGGTCAGCTTCTCGGCGCCATCGGCCGTGCCGACATGTTGCACCAGCGCGGCGGGATCGGTCGGCAGCCCGAACCGCTCGGAAGCAACCTCGACCCACCAGACGTCCCCTTTCTTGGCGTCGAACTCGAACACATCCACATCGGCGGCCGGGAAAAAGCTGCCCGAGATGTCGCAAGGAAGCGTGATCTTTTGCGCCTGGGTGACGTTGTTCGGTTCGACTTCCTGGGCGGCCGCTTGCTCGGCAAGACCAGTGGGTGGCCACGAAAAGGAGTTCACGGTTCGCGTCGCCGGCAAACGCACGATGGGGGCGCCGGGGGCCAACTCCTGCAGCGCCAGGCGATAGAAATAGGCCGGGCCACCTTGGTAGGTCAACTCGTGAACTTTGATCAGGTACTTGCCGTCCTGCGGCAGCGTGAAGTCAAGCGCGCCGCCTCGCCGCTCGACGGCCAGATCGTTTCCTGTCGCGTCGGCCACGATCAGCACGGCCGATAACTTGGAATCGATTCCCTTCGCGCCACAGTCGACGACAATCCGCTGTCCCTTGCGCCCCTCGAACGAGTAGTAATCGATATTGCGCGGGCTGGTCGAGGCGTTGCAAATGGAATTGACCTTCAGTTCCATCGCGGTTTCCGCCGACGTGTTCGCCTTGGTCCGCGCGACCTCGGACAGCGCGCCGACCGAGAAGGCCCGCGATGACGAAAGGCCCAGGCGGGTCATCACGCGGGCCTCGTGCAGCCCCAAGGGGCAATCAGCCGCGATCTTGACCGTGTATTGATTCGGCAGAATCTTGCCGGCCGCGTCTCGCTTGTGCGTAGCGACCAGGCGTGGATCGGAAAACACCAACTCGTCGGCTTGCTGTAAATCGTCACCGGCGATCGTCACGTCGATTTCGCCGCCGACCTGAGCGCCCATGGGCATGGTGGTCAGCAAGCGAGGCGCCGGCAGGCCCACCGGCTGGGCCCACACCAGATCGGTTGGCATGCTCCATGCCAACAGCGTGCCAACGGCGAACAGCGCCAGCGAACGACGGCGCCCGAGCGTGCGAATGAAGTGCGGCATCAGTCCCATAGCATCTTGCCTGGTCATCATCGGTTTAGTGATTGAACTGGAACTCTTTGGTGTTAATCAGCGCCCAGAGCAGATCCTGGAAGTTCTCGCGCGCCACTTGTTGCGGATCGATCGGCTTGCCGTTGACGTCGGTGCGCGCTTCGGCCAGGTAGTCCGTCGCGGTCTTCAACTCATCGGCCCGCGGCTCGCGCGAGAACGCCAGCAGGTACAACTCGCGAATCTTGGCCTCGGCCGGCCGGTCTTCCTTGGCCAGCCGCTGCGCCCGGCCGGCCGCCGCCGTGAGCTTGGCCTTGATATCGGCGGCGTTAATCAGGTGCAGGCTTTGCGCCAGGCTCGACGATTGAACACGTTCGCATTCGCAAACGCTTTCCCCGGCGGGGCGACCAAACACCTTGAGGAACGGCGACGATTGGTTGTAGCTGCTATCGGGCAGCGCAATGGCGTGGGTGCCGGCAGGCAAGTTGGCGAAATCGGTCTGCGCCCCCGCCAGCCGGTCGATCGCGTCGAGCATCACTTCGGCCGGCAGCCGGCGGGGATAGAACCGCGAATAGTTCTGCCGATCCCCCAGGTTGTATTCGTTCGGCTGCGAGCTGAGTTGATAGGCGTTGGACCGGACGATGGTGCGGACCAACGCCTTCAGGTCGAACTTGCTCTTGATGAAGTGCTGTTCCAGCGCCGCCAACAGTTCGGGATTGGTGGGCGGGTTGGTGTCGCGAATGTCGTCCTCGGGTTCAATCAGCCCGCGCTGAAAGAAATGCTTCCAGTAGCGGTTGACTAGCGACTTGGCAAAGAACGGGTTGTCAGGCGAACTCATCCAATCGGCCAGCCGCAGCCGCGGGTCTTCGTCGGGAGCGATGCTCGGCATGTTGTCCCCGAGCGCGGCCGGCTTCAACTGGTGGCCGGTCTTCACGTTGGTCGCCGTGGCGAGCCCGCGCTTGTGGAAGATCAGATCTTCGTCGCGCGTCAGCGAAGGCTTGCGGCCGACCTGGCTGAAGAAAGCGGTCAGAGCGTAATAGTCGTCCTGGCTCCACTTCTCGAACGGGTGATGGTGGCACTGGGCACACTGCATCCGCACGCCCAGGAACAACTGGGCGATGTCTTCGATCTGCTGCTTGGGTTCTTTGACGCGCTTGTACCAGGCCACCGGCGGATTGCCGACGATCGTGCCCGTGGCGGCCAATAGCTCGCGCACGAACTGATCGTAGGGCTTGTTGGCCAGCAGGCTGTCGCGCACCCAGGCATGAAAGGCAAAGTTCGCCACCAGGTCGCTGGCGTTTTCGCGGCGGTTCTTCAACAGCGCCGCCCATTTGCCGGCGAAATAGTCGGCGTAGTCCGCGCTGCCCAACAGTCGATCGATCAGCCGGTCGCGCTTCGCGGCATCGCCATCGGCCAGAAACGCCGTGGTCTCGGCCTCGGTGGGCATCCGACCGGCAATGTCCAACGTGACACGCCGCACGAACGTGGCATCGTCGCAAACAGGCGAGGGCTGCACGCCCAGCTTCTTGAGATTGGCGAACACCAGGTCATCGATAAAGTTGCGCGACGCCGGCAATTGATCGACCGGAGAGCCCAGTGGAATCGACACGCTCAGCACGGCCACGCGCCCCTGGTAACGCACCATCACCGAGGCGTTGCCGGCAATATCCAGCACGCGAACCAGCCCCTGGCCCGAAACTTCGGCCAACGCGCGGTCGCTGGTTTCGTAGAGGGCCATGCTCGTAATGTCGCGGACGCTGCCGTCCGAATAGCGGGCCAGCGATTTGAGCTGCTGTTGCGAGTTACGCGCCATCGATGCGCGAGACGGTTCGATTTCAAGCGCGGACAGGGTGGGGCCCGTCGGTGGATCGAACAACGCCCCTTGGCGAATCCACTCGCGCAACACGGCATAGCCTTCCGAACTGCGGTCCAGGCGCACGCCACCCCCGTGTGGCAACTGACCCGAAGCCTTCAACAGCAGCAGGCTGCGGTCGGGAGCCGGCAGGAAGATGCGCCGGCCGCGACCTTCGTGGGCGATGTGATCGTAATCTTCGCGCGGCTCGTAGCCGAACAGCGACAACTGGAACCCGTTCTGACCCTTGATCGCCTTGGCATGGCAGACCCCGGCGTTGCAACCCGCCTTGGTCAGGACCGGCACGACTTCATTGATAAAGCTGACTGGCCGATCGGCAGCCGAAGCCCCCGGGGCCAAGCCCAGGCAGACACCAAGCGCCAATAGGGCTCCCCATAAGAACATCGGGAGCGTCGTTCGACTGGTCGAGGTCGACGGGAAAGACATTCGTCTCGATCCGAAGTGAATGCAGTTGGTGGGAGTTCAAACAGGCGGGGGCTTGGTGTTTGATCCGCTGGGCTGGGGACCAGGGAACCACCAAGTTCATCGGTCAATTTTAATGAGTCAGTGTGGACTCGATCAATCACATTCGCGTTATAAGATTGCCGTTGCAGACCAGTAGCGAGATGCAAGTTGTTTTGCAGCATCCACTTGCGAATGCTATCGCGGCATCCGGCCAGGTTTGCCATCTGTGCGGAAATCGGCGCCGCAGCCGAGAAAAGAGCGGGCCGTCAAAGTGACTTCAAGTACGCGACCAGGTCGGCAAGCTCCTGCTCGCTGAGCGTCTTGTCGAGCCCGGTCGGCATGATCGACAACTCGCTCCGCTGCATTTGCTCGACCGCCGCGCGCGGAATTCGGTAGGTTTTGTCGACACCGGCCGACAGCAAGATTTCATCGGGGCGGTCTTCCAACAACACTCCATTCAACATCCGCCCGTCGGTGGTGGCCACGACCCACGATTCGTAGCTTTGCACCAGCGACGCGCTGGGAAACAGTATCGACTCGATCAGATCCCGTTCGGTGCGACGCTTGCCGACTCCCTGCAGGTGCGGCCCCGTCACCCCGCCGACGTGCGCCGCCTTGTGACACGAAGCACAAGCCGCCTTCTGGCTCAAAAACACCTGGATGCCACGATGAGGATCGGCGCTTTGCAACAGGGTCAACACGCGAGTCGCCTTGGCCAGTTGCTCGGCCTGGGCCTGTTCGAGCCGATCGAACAGCGGCTGGGCTTCCTTGAGCACTGGCTCGCTGAACGTGCCCAGCACCGTGCGCAGACGAAAGGCGTTCAACCCGTCGGCTGACGACGAGCCCTGCAGCGATGACACCAGCCGGCGTCCCAGCGCGTCGTCCGCTTGCCCCTGGAACAAAGGCAGCACGACGTTCAGTTCGGACAGTGCCAGGTTCTTCAAACCGCCCGCCAGACGTGACAACTGGTTAGCGTTCAGTTTGCTCCGGGCCAACGCCTCAGCCGCGCTGGTGCGCAAGGCCAACGGTTGATCGGGCGCCAGGTTCAGCAGCAGAAACCCAAACAACTCGTCGTCGATCGCGCCGAGCGACTTGTCGCGAATGCCCGCCAGGGCGCGAACTCGCGCCTCGGGGGCAAGCTGAGCGTCGCGCGCCGAAGCGAGCAAGCCGGCATTGAGCGCCTTGTAAAGTTTGCGCCCGGCGTCATCGCGCGTGGCCACCGGAGGCATTTTCGCCAACGTGGCGATCAACTGCGTTGACAGTTGCCGATCGGCCGGCTGTTGCAACATGGTCAACAGCGCCTCGACCCACTGGGGCTCGGCAAACTGGCCGCCAGCGTCGCTCATGGCCTCGAGCAGCAGCATCCGCGTCTCGGGCGCTACCTGGGCGGCGGTCAACTCGGTCACCAGCCAACTCGACAAGCCGGGCGCTCGGGCCAGCTTGGCCAAACGCTTTTTCAACACGGCGCGTTCGTCCGCGCTCGCGCTGGTGTTGGCCAGACTTTTTCTCAGGCGTTCGGCCAGCAGTCCGCCCCACTCCTTGGCATGTCGCGACACGATCCACCAGGAGGCATCCTGCATCCGCTCGTCGGCGGTATCGAGTTCGGCGATCACTCGTTGCGGATCGAGAGTTTTGGCGTGCATTTGGTCCAGCGCAATCAGCGCGCCTCGGCGGACAGCGACGTTGCGGCTTGTCAGACCTTGCGACGTGGCATCGGCGTCGGCAATGTCGATCAGAGCGTAGATCAACGCGTGCTCCAAGAATCGATCAGCCGGAGTCGACAGACCGGCCAAGAGGGCTGGCACCGCGGCACGGTCGTGCAGACGCCCCAACGTCTCGGCCGCCAGTCGACGCTCGTGGGGCGTGCCCGAGGCGAGCATCTTGGTCAGCGTCGGCGAAGCCGCCGGATCACGGTGCAGGCTAATCGAGTTCAGCGCCGCTTGGCGGACTGTTACATCGCGATCGGCGAGCGCTTCGCGAACGAGCGCCCGCGCCTCGGGGCCGGCGATGCGCGTCGTTGTCCAGACCGCGGCACAGCGGGCTTCGACCGACGGGCTGTCCTTCAGCGTGGCTTGCAACGCGGGGAGCGCGTCCACTCCGCGCCCGGCAAGTTGCTCGGTCGCCTGGCGACGTACCGCGGGACGCGCGTCCCCCAGCATCGTCGCCAACGCATCCGGCGCTAGATTGGCAAAAGCAACCGTGGCCCCGCGTGGGTCGGCGACTTTCGCGGCGTTCGATTTTCGGACCCGGTAGATCGCGCCGCTGACGTCGGGGCGATAGAACGTCGACGACGGACAACAGTGCAAGTACCAGCCGCCGGTTTCGATGACCAGCAAACTGCCATCGGCGTCTTCGAGCACATCGGTCGGATGAAACGCCACATCGTCACAGACCAGGAAGTCCTCGTCGCGCGATGCGTACGTCGAGCCCGACGGCGCCAGCGCGTGGCGCATGACCTTATGACCACTGAACAGGGCCGAGAACAGATTTCCCTGGTATTCGCGACCGAGGACCGACGATTCATTGCACATCAGCCCCGCCGGCGACATCGCCCCCCAGCCGGTCAACGGCGGCATCAAGTCGGGCCCCGTCCACGGGTACTCGAACACGGGGCCAATGTCTTTGGGGTGAACCGCGCCATACACGGCGTGCAGAATGCCATCGTCGCGCGGGGTGCCCAGCATCTGAAAGTTGGTGCAGGTGACAAACCGTTCGCCGTTGGCGGCAAAGGCGATCTCGACCGGGTTGTCCATGCCGCCGACCATCAAGACATCGACATCTTTTCCGTTTGGCGGGCGGCGCAAGATGTGTCGCGCGGCGCTGGTCCAGGGTTTGCCGTCGCGCGAGTAAGTCTGGGTCGCCGGCCCCTTGCACCAATAAACGTTGCCGTCGGGCCCCAGGTACGGGCCGCGCAGGTCGTTCAGACAGCCCGTCACGGCGTCCGTTTTCACCCATTCTTCGCAGCGTTCGGCCACGCCATCATCGTCGGCGTCAGTCAATTTCCAGATCACCGGCGCGGCCGCCACGTAGAGCGAGCCATCGAGCCAGCAGCTTCCCTGGGGCATCATCTCGAACTCGGCGAACGTCGTGCGGCGATCGAACACGCCGTCGCCGTTCGAGTCCTCGAGCCGAACGACGCGATGCCGAGTTTCGATGGGCTGGGGCTTGTTCCACTGGGCCGTGCCCGATGCTTCGCAAACGTACAGCCGGCCCCGTTCGTCGAAGTTGGCGCAGACCGGATACTTGACCAGCGACGTGTCGCACGCCAACTCGACGGTGAAGCCATCCGGCACACGGATCGTGTAGCCGCGCACCTGGAACTCGGCGGTATGGGCCAGCGGCGCGCACGCCAACCAGGCCACACTCCAGAACGCGAACCCAAGCAGCGCTCGCTGATTTGACACGGCAAGTTCTCCGTAACGGCAGGATTCAGGGCGGGATGACGCGAAGGGGGAAGCCAGTATCTCAGTCCGCGAGCTTGGCGACAACCAGTCGCGATCAAGGAAGCACGTATACGTCGATGTGGGAAGCGTGGTCCCCAGAGACGTACACGCGCTGGGCCGCCGCTTCGAACTGCTCGGGCTTGGCGCTGTAAATATCGGTGAACGTCTGTGGATTGCGATCGAACAGGGGGAACCAACTGCTTTGCACCTGGACCATCAGCCGATGCCCAGGGCGAAACACGTGGGCCACGTCCTGCAAGGTAAACCGCACGCGCGTCGGTTCGTTCGGCTTGAGCGGAGTGGGCTTCTCGAAGCTGTCGCGGAACTTGGCACGCATGATGTCGCCGCGCACCAACTGCTGATAGCCTCCCAAGCGTACGTTGGTCGGATTCGGGTTTGGGTCCGCGAGGTCGTCGGGGTAGACGTCGATCAGCTTGACGACGAAATCGCTGTCGGTGCCCGAGCTAGATATCCACAAGTCCACTTCTAGCGGGCCAGCCAAGGTGATATCTTCGGGCAACTCATCCGTGGCAAAAGTCAACACATCGGTGCGACGCGAGGCAAACCGCTGGTCGGCGGTCATGTAGTCGACCGCCATGATGTTGCTGATCTTGTCGGTGTGAGGAACCGGCCTGGCGGGGTCGCTGACGTATTGTTCAAAGACGTCTCCCTTGGGTGACGACTCGAAGCCGAGGCCACCCTTGGCCTTGAGGTAAAGCGTCCGCTTCACGGCTTGCTGGGGTGGCCAGGCATCGTAGCGGTGCCATTCATTGGTGCCGGTGTGAAAGATCCAGGCTTCGGGATGGTCCTTGGCCCCTTTGTCCTTCAGATGACGCTCAAACCAGTTGAGCTCGATCGTTTCGCGGTAGAACTCGCTGGTCTTGCTGTTGAACGTGGCGTCCCCCAGCCGATCGCCGTCGCCGCGTGCCCAGCCGCCGTGCGACCAGGGACCCATCACCAGGGTGTTGTTGGTCTGGGGGCTTTGTCGCTCGACCGCGCGATAGGTTTCGAGCGCGCCGAACAGATTCTCGGCGTCGAACCAGCCGCCGACCGTCATCACCGCCGGCCGAATGTCCTGCAAATGGGGCCGCAGGTTGCGCGCTTTCCAGAATTCGTCGTACGTGCCGTGCCGCATCAATTCGTGCCAGAAGGCCACCTCATCTTTCATATGCACCAGATTCGCCTTTGCCAACGGTCCCATCCGCAGGAAAAAGTCATACCCATCGGGCGTGCCGTGCTCGAACGGATAGTCGAACTTCTTGGTCGGCTCGGGGCGCGGGCGGCCGAACTTGACCATGAAGTTAAACGCATGCGTCAGGTGCAAGGCGCCGTTGTGGTGCCAATCGTCGCCGATGAACCAGTCGCAAATTGGCGCCTGGGGCGATACGGCTCGCAGCGCCGGGTGAGCATCGATCATTCCGGCCGACGAATAGAACCCAGGGTACGAGATGCCGTACAAGCCCACGCGGCCATTGTGTCCCTTGACGTGATTGATCAGCCACTCGATCGTGTCGAACGTGTCGGTGCTTTCGTCGATGTCGGTCGGCTTCGCCTTCCGGGCCAGGTGCGGCCGCATGTTCTCGTGATGCCCCTCGCTCATCCAGCGACCGCGAACGTCTTGATAGACGAAGATGTAGCCTTCCTTGGTGAACAGCGGCGAAGGGCCGAGGTCGTTGCGGTACTGGTCCGCGCCATAAGGGCGCACGCTGTACGGCGTGCGCGTCATCATGATCGGGTAGGCCTGGCTCTTGTCCTTGGGGACATAGACCGCGGTGAATAAGCGTTTGCCGTCGCGCATCGGAATCCGATACTCGTACTTCGTGTAATGGGCTTTGGTGTACTCCAAACCCACGACTTCGGCGCTCAACGCAGTGGTGGCCGCGGCGCTGAGGACGCCGATCAGAACAAGGAGGAAGCGAGTGCGATTCGGCATGATGCGTAAGCTCAGGTGGTGTTGAATCTCATGGTGTTCAGCGAGCACGCGAGGCGTTGATCGAATGTGCAACGAACCAGGCGAGCACGCCGTCACTTCACGCCGCTGATGTCGATCAGGTAAAGCTGTCGGCCGCGTCCTTCGTGGGCCGAGTCGATGCAAACAAATCGCTCGTCCCGGCTCAATCGCGGGTGATTGTCGACGCGCCACTCCCCTTTGTACTCCTCGGGGGACGGAAAGTGCCCCACGTCGATGCGGCGATTGGTCGCAATCTCGTACAGGTGCGGTGTCTGCAGCCGCTTGGCCCCTTGCGGGTAGGTGTCGTTGAGAATCCACTGGTTGTTGCGCAAGTAGGTGAGATGCCCTCCCGAGTCGAGCACCCCGTGGCCGATCTCGGCGACGATGCCCGACGCCTTGTCCTCGAACAGAAAGTCTCCCCAGTTGTCGTTGCCGAGCCAGCCCTTGGCCTGTGAGAGAATGTGCGTGGGATCGCGCCAGATGAAGTGCGAGGCATAACCGTTGGGAATCACGATCCGCAAATCGCTGCCGTCCATCGCCGCGGTGATCAGCCGCGTCAAGTGCCCACCCTTGGGCTGCGTCCAGCGGTGCAGCAGGATGAACCGTTCGCCGTTAGGACCGCACAACAGGTGATACGCGTGATGCTTTGACTGGGGCGTGTTCTGAATCACTTCGCCGGTCGTGGCCAATTGGTGATGCGAGATAATAAGCTTTGACGTGCCGGTTTCCAGGTTCACGCGCGTAATGCCGGCGGCCGTCGGCGCCATGTCATCGAAGTAAGGGTCGCGAATGCCCGCATAGCCATAACCGGGGCGACAGTCCGCCACGCGGGCAAAGTCGCACGATACGGCTTCCTTGCCGTTGGGGCTTAAGGCGTAGATCGGACTGGGAATCGTTCGCTTCTCGTTGGTCTTCACGTCAAGAATGTGGGCGACGAACTTGTCGCCGTCGCGGTCGTTCCAGATGACCTTCCATGGCGAACCCGGTATCCATTGCAGCATGCACCCTTGTTGCCAGTTCCAGGCGTTCGACTTGCCCAGCGGAATCCAGCGATCGTTCTCGGCCAGGTCGACCATGCCGACTTGAATCTCGTCCTCGGCGGTCGGTGACCGATGCTCGAACCGCGCGCGGTTACCCAACACGAAGCGATTGTCGGGCGAGAATTGCAGCTTGTCGTAATAGCCAAACCAGTAAAAGCCATCACCCTTGGTGATCGCGCGCACGGGCGGAAGTTCGGCCTTGGCCGCCTCTTGGCCCCGGGCCTGTGCGGCGCTGATCGCCAGACCCGCGGCCGCGACCGATACGAATTGGCGACGATTGAAACCGAGCGAGTGATTCCTGGTCATCCTGGCTGTCCCTGGTAGCTTGGCATGTGGCGATGGCTGGCGTTTGCCAAATCAATCTTAAGCGACGGGCGCGGCCGCCGCATCAGGCGACTTGTTTCAACCTCTGACGGCGGGGTTCAAATGAGGCTGATGAGCGTGGAATTGGTTGCATCTTGGGCCGGCGTCTGGCACGATCGTGGTTCTTGCCGGAACTTCCTGCCTTGCACCCAGCCTGGGGCGACACTCATGCCGTGGCATCATCTTTGGCGCACCGTGTTGCTGGCGTTTGGTTTGATTTGGTTCGCGCCAGCCATTTCGACCGTTGCACAAACGGCGAGCGCGCCGGTATCGCCAGCTCAGGCCGAAATCCTGGTCGGCTACGTCAGTGACGAGCGTTACGTGGCCTTGCCCGAGGTGTCGCTTGAGTTCCAGCGGCCGGGGCAAAGTGTCGAAGCCCGTTCCCGCGCCACCGGCGCGGTCTATGCATCACTCGCGCCGGGCCAGTGGCGGGTGACGCTTTACCGTACGGGCTATGGCTCGAAGAGCGTGATGATGACGGTCGATCCCCAGCGGCCTTATCACTTCCGTTTACTCAGCGATACGCTGTTGGGCTACGCCTGGCCCAAGTGGGTGCGCGGCGGCGAGCAAGCCGAGTTTCGCGTTCACGCGGTCGAGATGTACCAGCTTGAGCTGTGGCGCTACGGCTGGAAGCAGGAACTCGTTCGCTCGATCGGCTGGTTCGATGAGCACGGTCCCCGGGCCACCATGCAAATCACGCCCGATGGTGACTACACGCGCACCGGCGTCGAGTGGAACAAAGTCGGCTACAACAACAATCCCGTCCATCGCCAAATGCAGACCGCGCCGGCGCAGAGCGGCCTGTACTATTTCCACGCCCGCACGCCTTCGGGGCGGACGTTCGCCTTTCCGTGGATCGTCGCGCCGGCCAAACCGACGGCCAAGATCGCCGTGCTGGCCGCGAACATCAATTGGAACTGCTACAACAGCTTCGGCGGGCGGAGCAACTATATCCACTGTGCCGAATTGCCGCCGACGCCGACGGTCAATTCGCGGCAAGACCTCGACCGGTACACCGATCCCGAGCATATTTTCTACGACCGAGAGGATTACGCTCCGCTGTCGTTCGATCGGCCCGAGCCGTTCAACCACATCGACCTGCGCGAGCAGATTACCGATCCGATCGAAGGGCGTCAGGCATGCCATCTGGCCCCGGCCGAGTGGCGGCTGTATGGCTGGCTTGAGCGCGAGTCGATCCCATTTGACCTGTACGCCGAGACGCAACTGCACGACGGCACGCTACGGCTCGACGACTATCGGCTGTTGATTATCCATACGCATCCCGAGTACTGGTCGCGCGCGATGTACCAAGCCGTCAAGCGTTGGGTCTTTGAACGAGGCGGCAAGCTGCTTTATCTGGGTGGCAATGGCCTGAACTGCGAAGTCGAGTTCCCCAGCCCGACGTCGATCATCGTGCGCAACGGCGACAAGCGGAATCAACGCGCCCGGAATCTGGAAAGCCGGATGCACGAGCGCCTGGAAAGCGAGGCCAATCTGCTGGGCGTGGTTTACACCGACGCCGGCGCGATGACCGGCGCGCCGTACCGGGTGCTCGATCCTCAGCATTGGGCTTTTGCCGGCACCGGACTGAAAGCTGACGATTTGTTCGGTGTTAAGAGCTTGCACATGCGCTGTCCCGGTGGGGCTTCCGGGCATGAGACCGATAAGATCTCTCCCAGTTCACCGAAGAACATTCACTTGATCGCCCAAGGGACCAATCGCGACGACGGCGGCGCACAGATGATCTATTTCGACACTCCCAGCGGCGGCGCTGTCTTTTCGGCCGGCTCGATCAACTATGTCAGCTCGTTGCCGGTCGACGAACCATTGTCGCGCGTCACCAAGAATGTGATTCAACACCTGCTGGAGCCGAATCGTTAAACGAAACATCGTTCGCCGACAACCTGCGTTGGCGGTCGCCCCCTACCCACGAACCTGGTTGAGTAGCCGATGAAGATTGCTCGCATCGAATCCTACACGGTTCGCGTGCCGCTCGTGCCCGAGCGGCGAATGATCTCGAGCCTGGGCTCGCACACGGTCAGCAATTATGTGCTCGTCCGGCTGTTGACCGACGATGGTGTCGAGGGGGCCGGCGAAGCGACCGCCACCCCGGCGTGGAGCGGAGAAACCGTCTGGGGGTGCCAGGCGGCGATCGATCGGGTGCTGGCGCCGCCGCTGATCGGTTGCGAAGTGACCGACATCGCCGAAATCGCGCGGCGGATGGACGCCGTCTGCAAACACAACTGGTTTGCCAAGTCGGCGATCGAGATGGCGTGCTGGGACGCCTGGGGCAAAGGGCAAGCCAAGCCGGTCTACGAGCTGCTAGGCGGAGCCTGCCGGGCGCACAAGTTCAAATGTCGCTTCTCGATGGGGGCCTATGACCTGCCGCGAGCGCGGCGCGTGGCCGAGGAGCGGATCAAAGCTGGCTTTACCACCATCAAAGTAAAAGTCGGCGGCGAGTCGGACGACGACCTGCAGCGCGTGCGCGCCGTGCGCGAGGTGATTGGCCCTGACCGGGCGCTGGACATCGACGCCAACTGCGGCTGGTCGGTGGAGACCGCCATTCGCAAGATTCGCGCGCTGGCCGATTGCCGATTGGCGGTCGTGGAACAACCGACGCCCGATGGCGATTACGAAGCCCTGGCCCGCGTGCGGCACGAAACCAACAGCGTCGTAATGGCCGACGATATGTGCTTCGACCTGGTCCACGCGCGCGAGTTGGTGCGGCATCGGGCCTGTGACATCCTCAACGTCTATCCCGGCAAGCAAGGGGGCATTGCCAAGGCCAAGCGGATGGTCGATTTCGCGGCCGAGCACAAGATCGCCTGCACCATCGGCTCGAACCTGGAGTTGGACGTCGGCACCGCCGCCATGGGGCACCTGATCGTCGCGTGCCAGAACATGCAGGTCGAGAAGTACCCGGGCGACGCATTGGGGCCGATCTATCACGAGTTCTCGGTGGTGAAGAAGCCGGTCGTGATTGAAGGGCCGTTTGTCACGGTGCCCAGCGGCCCGGGGCTAGGCGTTGAGGTCGATTGGGATGTCGTGCGCCTGCACCCCGCGGCCGACTAAGCACGCCACGTAGCCCGTTGTCGCCGGCAAGTACCTGGCCGATCACGTCGTTTGTAGCGCGAGGACTGTCATGTTGAATCGTCGGCGTTTCATTCAGGCCAGCGGCGCGTCGATTGCCGCTTCGCATTGGGCCAACCCCATGGCGATGGCCCAAGGGCCGCGCAGCCAGCCGCCGCCGCGCTCGAAGCCAGCCACGAAGAAGATCGCCGTCGTGGCCACGACCTATTACTACCTATCGCACGCCTATCACATCTGCGGTCGCTTCTTGCACGGCTATCTGCGCGACGGCCAGATGCACTATCCTGACCACGCCATCGCGGGCATGTTCGTCGAGCAACAGAAGGCAGGCGATCTGAGCCGGCCGCTGGCCGCGCGGCACGGCTTCGCGCTTTACCCCGACGTGGCCCAAGCGTTGACCCTGGGCACTGATAAGCTGGCCGTCGATGGGGTGCTGTTGATCGGCGAGCATGGCGACTACCCGTACAACGCCAAGGGCCAAAAGCTGTATCCGCGCTTCGAGCTGTTTCAACAGATCGCCGAGGTGTTTCGCCGTTCGGGGCGCGGCGTGCCGGTGTTCTGCGATAAGCACTTGTCGTACGACCGGGCCAAAGGCCGGGCGATGGTCGAGACGGCGCGCGAGTTGAAGTTTCCGCTGTTTGCCGGTTCGAGCCTGCCGGTCACGTGGCGTCGGCCCGAACTGGAGTTGCCGCTGGGCGCGCCCGTCGAAGAAGCCCTGGTCGCCTCGCGCGGCGAGATCGAGCTGTTTGGCTTTCACGCCCTCGAAGCGTTGCAATGCATGGTCGAGCGCCGCACTCGTGGCCAGCAAGGGGTCCACGCCGTCACCTGCTTAGAAGGGGACGCCGTCTGGCGCGCCGGGGACGCCGGTCTTTGGTCGTGGGAACTGCTTGAACACGCGCTCGGACGCAGTCCTTCGTTGAATGTCGGTAGCGTCCGCGAGAACTGTCGACATTATGTGTCGCGTTTCGCCTCGCCCGCCAACACCAAGGGGCCGGCCGCGTTCCTGGTCGAGTATCGCGACGGGCTCAAAGCCACGGTGCTGATTCTGAACGGGCACGTCGACGACACGACCTTTGCCGCGCGCGTGCGCGGGCAAGCCAAGCCAGCTTCGACGCTGTTCATGCTGCCGCCGCCACCGGGGGCCGACTTTCTGGGCGCGCTGACCAGCAAGGTCGAAGAGTTCCTGACGACAGGTCGCGCCCCCTATCCGGTCGAGCGGACGATGCTGACTGGCGGCATCCTGGACCTGGCGCTCGAATCACGCCACCAGGGGCACAAACGCTTGGAAACGCCCGACCTGGACGTCAGCTACGCCCCGCCTGCCGATTCAGGCTTCATGCGCGGCGGCGAGACTCACCCGACGTAGGCGACGACCTGGCCAGATGGCTTAGATCAACTCCTTGATCGCCGAGGCGCGATCAACCAGGAACTGTGGCCGGCCGGTCAGATCGCGCAGCGTCACCGCGTCGACGTCGATTCCCAAGTTGCGATACAGCGTCGCGAACACTTCTTTGAATTGAACTGGGCGATCCTGAGCATGCTCACCCAACCGGTTCGTTGAGCCGATCACCTGACCCGTGCGCATGCCGCCACCCGCCAACATGGCGCACGAAACCGCGGGCCAATGATCGCGGCCACCGTTGGCGTTGATTCGCGGCGTGCGGCCAAATTCGCCCCACACCACCACCGAGACGTCGCGTTCCAGACCGCGCTCGCGCAAGTCTTCCAGCAACGCCGTGATCCCTTGATCGAATATCGGGAAGTGATGCCGGGCGTTCTCGAACGTCGTGCCGTGAGGCCGACCGTGCCAGTCCCAGCGACCATAGGCGACGGTGACACAGCGGGCGCCGGCTTCGACCAAGCGGCGCGCCGTCAGGAAGTACTCGTTCATGATCGGCCCGGCATCGCCATAGCCAGCAGGCTCGGGCGATCCATAGCCGTAGCGCTGGCGAACGCGACGATCTTCACGTTCGATGTCGAGCGCCTGGGCCAGTTTGCTGGAAGTGAGGATATCGAACGCTTGTTGATTGAACGTATCGAGCCCCGTCATGAAGCCTTGGCCGTCGGCATCGCGTCGGAAGCGGTCGACGCTGGCCAATAGCGACTGCCGATCGTGCAACCGGTCGACGGTGATGCCGTTGAGGACCATGTCGTCGTGCGCGTCCCCGAGCGTCCGGAAGGGACCGTGCGCCACTCCCAGAAAACCCGGCTGGCCCGGGTCGGCCCAAAACTGCCCTTTCATCTTCGGTACCAGGCTGACAAACGGCGGTATGCCAGGTGCGGCCGCGCCGCGCAGCTTGGACAGCGTGGCGCCAAGCGACGGCCAGCCACCTTGCGGCTGTGACGCCACGCCGTGGCCGGTCAGACACTGAAACGCCGCGTGCCGCCCCTCGGAGCCAACCATAGAGCGAATCAGCGCCACGCGATCCATCATGCCCGCCAGTCGCGGCAGATGTTCACAGATTTGAATGCCGGGGACGTTCGTGTCGATGGGGTCGAACTCGCCGCGGATCTCAACCGGGGCGTCGGGCTTCAAGTCGACCAGGTCTTGATGAGGCGGCCCGCCCGACAAGAAGATCATGATCACCGACTTGTTCGACGAGCGGACGCCCGCCCGCGCTTCGGCGCGCAGCAAGTCAGGCAGCGCCAGCCCTCCCATGGCCAGGCCACCGATTCGCAAGAAGTTGCGGCGCGAAACGCCGTCGGGGAATACTCCGCCCTCACGGGTCGCACGACGATGGCAACGTGTCATGGCAACCAATTCCGTTTGAGGATTCTAAACCGGTTCTTCAATCGGCAGGCCGTTATTTGGAGTCGGCGCAGCGCGCCGAAACGGTCACGGGCGACGTCATGCTACGTCTTCTGCCTTTGCATTTTGTAGACACGCATATAGCCATCGGCACACGCCACGGCCACGCGCAAACCATCGGGATGCAACGCCAGATCTCGCCCGACGCCGCTGGCGAGTTTGAACTTGAAGAATTCATTGGCTGCATCGGGCTTCCAGAAGAAGAGTCCACCGCTGGTGCTGCGCGAGCCAGAGACGCCAATCCAATAGCCGTCAATGTGTGGCGCCACCCCCCAGATCACGCCATTGCCGGCTTCCTTGCTGGTGTGCAGCAGCTTGAGCTTGCCCGACTCCCAGTCGATGTCCGCCACGGCCGGGCTGCCGATTCCGGCAAAGGCGTTGGTGACATTGGTGATGCCCCCCGCGGCCAGCAGCTTGCCATCGAGGCTAAACGCCAGCGACCGCGCGCCGCCGATATCGGCGCGGAATTTGGTGTCGTACTTGTACAACGCATCGGCTTTGAAATCGCGCAGGACTTTGCCAGTCGCCAGCTCCCAGTGTTTGAAATTAGCCTTCAAGTCGCACGACACGAGCGATTTGCCATCAGGATGAAACGCCAGATTGTAAACGTGTGATTCGTGTCCCTTAAATATGGCAATCTGGCGGCCATCGGCGGTGTCCCAAAGCTTGACCAACTGGTCGTTGCCACAACTGGCCAGTTGCTTGCCGTCGGCGCTGACGGCGATGGCGCGCACCCAGCCGTTGTGGGCGGCGATCTTGCGAATAAACGCGGGCTTATCGCCCACCGTCTCCCAAGTGAATAGCTGGCCGTCATAGCCGCCCGTGTAGGTCCACTTCCCGTCGGGCGAAAAGGCGATGGCCCGCACCCAACTATCGTGCCCTTCGAACAAGGTCGGCTGCACTTCGACGGGCTTGCCATCGGGGCCCTTGGCCGGCGGCTGATCCGTGAGAGTCCAACGCTGAATGCTGTTATCCTCGGCGCCGGTGAGCACAAAACGCCCGAGCGGATCGAACCGACAGGCCGTCAACGGCCGCGCATATTTCCATTCGACAGCCAGATGCGTTTGCCGCGGATCGGCCTGTGACGCCGTCGGTTCCTTGGGCGAGGACTGGTCCTTCGGCGCCGGTTGCTTTTCTGGCGCCGCGGCGCTGGCTGGCTTTTCCTGGTCGGCGGCGCTCATGCCAGCAACTCCTGAATGGCCGATTTGGCTGGATCGGCGATGGGCAGCTTGCGCCCGCCAATCGTGAACTCGTTCTTGCTATCGACACCGACCGCGCGCAGATAGGTGTGCAACAGGTGACCGTGATCAACCTCGCGATCGACCACGGCGGTGCCGTTGGCGTTCGTCTTGCCCACGACCGCGCCATGTTGCAGACCACAACCCGCCAGCGCCACGCTCCAAGCCGTTCCCCAATGGTCGCGGCCATAGCCGGCGTTGATCTTGGGCGTGCGGCCGAACTCGCTCATGACGATGATGAGCGTGTCTTTTAACAGCTCGCGCTCCGCCAAATCGGCGATCAGCGTGGCGAAGGGGCGATCGAATTCTCCGAGCTGCTCGATGTGAAAGTCGAAGTTTTCGTAGTGGGAGTCGTAGTCAGCGTGATTGACTTGCACGAAGGGGATGTCGTTCTCGATCAGCCGCCGGGCCAGCAGCAGGTGTTGGCCGAATTCGCTCTTGCCGTACTTGTCGTGCTCCTTGGCCGGCTCTTTCGCCAACTCGAAAACGTCGCGTTGCGCGAGCAGTTGTTGGGCTTGTTCGTACGAGAAGGTGTAGGCGTCGGTGTCGGCGCTGCGTCGCTTGGCCGCGAAATGGTCGTTTGCCAACTGGCGGAAGCGGTTGCGCCGGGCATCCGTCGCTTCGGTCAAGTCGGCGGCACGCTCGGCGTATTGGGGGGGCTTGGCGCCGTCGAGTTCGACGGCTGCAAACTTGGGCCCCAGGTACGCTGGCCCAGCCACGCCGCCACGCTCCCCTTTGACGAGGATGTGCCCCGGCAGCGGGAACGATTCCGACGCCAGGGTCTTCGCCGCGAGCGCGCCCAAGTGAGGGTAGTCGGTCCCCGGGGTGCGCGTGCGCCCGGTGAGCATCTCGACTTGCCCCTTGCCGTGGTCACCGTTCTTGGTGTTGATGCCGCGGACCAGCGACAGATGGTGCATCTGCTTGGCGGTGTAGGGGAGCAACTCGCTGATGTGTACGCCCGGCACGCTGGTAGGAATGGCGCGGAACGGACCGCCGGTATCGGTATTCGGTTTCGGATCCCACGATTCGAGTTGGCTGACGCCACCGTGCAAGAAGATCGTCAAGATCCGCTTGTGATTGGTCTTGAGCTGGCTGGCGACCGCCGGCTGGACGAAGCTTGACACGCCGAGCCCCGCCCCGATCGCCCCGACCTGTCCCAGGAACGAACGCCGCGACATCACATGATCGATAGTTCGGCAGGCGTACGGGCATTTCATGGCAATTCTCTCCAGCGTGTGATCGCGCTAGTGATTGAAGCGGAACTCGTTGCTCGACAACAGTGCCCAGGTAATCTCCTGGAGCGCCGCCACGCGTTTGTCCGGTTGCGCTTCCAGAAAGGCGACGACGTCAGCGGTCTCGGCGCTGCTTGGCAGTCGCGAAAAGACGCTCAAATACAATTCTTCGACCAGCAGCCGCTCGTCCTTCTGCTGGTTTAATCGGTCGACCAGGTAACCGGCCTGCGGCTTCAGCCACGCTGAAACCAACGGCCCATTGCCAAAGAACAGCGCCTGGTTCAAGGTCGCGGCAAAATCCTGCCCCGGCTGGCCGCCATAAAGGGTAATGATCGAGTTCAAGTTGCCGCGCACGGCTTCGTACGTCTTTTGCTCGAGCAGCCGGGCCTTGAGCGGTTGCTTCTGCTGGTCTTCCGCCTTCTTCAGTTCTTCGGGAGGCTGCTTCTCGATCGCCGCGGCGCTCGCCGAGCCCTGAGCGGCCAGCGCGCCCGTGGCCTGCATCAGGCTCAACCCAAATTGCTCGGGTGCCAGCGGCTTGAGCGTGGCAACATATCCCAGGTTGGCCCACGATTCGGTCAGGCTGTTCCAGGCGCGCTCGGCCGCGACACGGTCGCTCTTGGCCAGTTGCTGATAAGCGAGCAGCGCCTGGGCGTCGTTTTCGCGGGCGACGCACGTTTTGGCAGCCACGGTTGTGGCGGCCAGCCGGTTCTGGGCGGCCTGTAACTCGGCTTGCAGTTTTTCCAATTCGCTGGTCGCGCCACTCGAAGTTTTCACTTTGGCCAAGGCCTGCTCGGCGGCGCTTAGTTTGGCTGCCGCCTGCTCGGCGGTCTTGGCCGATGCGCTTGCCTTGGTCTGAGCTTGGGTCGCCTCGGCGCGCGTCCGTTGGGCCCGGTCGACGATCTTCCTGGCCGCCTCGACGGCGATTTTATCCGACGCCAACTTGTCGATCACCGCTTGATTGGCGGCGACAGCGGCGTTCAGCAACTGGGCGGCTTCGTCGCGAGTTGTGGCGGCTTGTTGCGCGTCCTGGGCTTCTTTGCGAGCCTTGTCACGCGCCGCGATGGCGAGCTTCACAGCCTCTTCCAACTTGGCCAGTTCGGCGGCCGGCGTCTTGGCCGGCTTCAGGAGGTCGATCGCTGTCGTGATCCTTTCCACCTCGGCGCTGGCGGCGGCGCGGGCCGCTTGACGCTGTTGCAATTCGGCTTCGAACTTGTGCAGGCGGGCGGCAACCTGGTCGACGTTGACCTCCGCCGGCGCTGGAAGTTGACACGAGCGTTGATATGCTCGTGTCAAAACCAACTCGCGCAGAAACCATTTGATGTCGTAACGGCGCGCTCGAAACTCACGCGCCAGCAGGTCCAGCAGCTCGGGCTGTGACGGCGGATTGTCCGAGTGCTGGAAGTCGACCGGGTGGACGAGGCCGCGCCCCATGAGTTGGGCCCATAAACGATTGACGATGTTGCGATTGAAGGCCAGGTTCTCACCAGATTCCAACAACTCGGCAAGTTTCTGTCGCCGGCTGTAACGCGGCACCGGCCGTGCGTCCTTTTCGGGCGGAACCAGATACTCTTGCCCCTTGGCCACCGCCGGCTCGACAATGGCCACGTCCCTAGGCAATCGCGGCTTGACTCCTTGCCCTTCGTCGCCGGTGAACACTGATTTAAAGCTCACATCGCCGTCGGCCTTCTCGGCCATGAGCTTGGGGGCCTTCTTGTCCTTTTTGTCAGTGAACAAGAAGGAGCGATTCACAAACGCATACAAGCCGTAGTAGTCCGACTGAGCGTAATCGTCGACCAGCGGATGGTCGTGGCACTGGGCGCACTGCAAATCCATGCCGAAGAATAGACGCCCGATGTCGCGCGTGAGCAAGTTCGGCTCGACATCACGGTCGAGCAAGAATCGCGACGCAGGTGGATTGGCGCCCTTCACGACATCGGCGCCGATGATCTCGCGAGCCAACTGATTGTAAGGTTTGTTGTCGAGAATCGACTGGTAAAGGTAGCGCTGGAAGTCGGTCGCTTTGACCACTTTGTCGGGACGCCGCTCCATGAGCATGACGTCAAACACCGTCGCCCACCACCGCGTGTACCGTGGGTCGCCAAGCAGTTGGTCGACCAGTCGCGAACGCTTGTCGGCTGATTTGTCATCGAGGAACACGCGAGCCTCGGCCGAGGTGGGAACCACTCCCACCAGGTCCAGGTAAACGCGCCGTACAAACTCGGCGTCGTCGGCCAAGGGTGGCAAAGGGCCGATGGCCGCCGACTCGAGCAGTTGATCGACCTGGGCGTGCAATGCCAGCGCGTCAGCCGCACCGCCAGTTGACGAAAACGACGCCAGGAAAATGGCGACCAGACAATAGCCAAGATGTCGGCCAGCAGGCTGCGACATGGCGACGGTTCCCCAGGCGTGCGGACGGGAAAGGCGGGAATGTTTTCGGGCGGGCAAATCGGCTGGAGGGAGGGGGAAGACGCTTCGACCCGATCAGCAGCAGACGCGGATCAAGTCGATACATCGACACAGCTTGATACGTTAATGCTTTCCGAGGAGAGCGTCAACGGTTTTTTTACCCATCGCAGAAGTTCGTTACGCGGCAACTTCGTTTTAATTAGTGCGCCGTTGCATCCAGACAAAAAACGGCACGCCGGCCACGATCAACATCGTGCCAGCAAGCGATTCGCCTGGGGAGTTAAGCAGCAGGCTTACTAACGCGCCACCAAAGGTCAGCAAATACAACGCCGGCGTCACGGGATAACCCCAGGTGCGATACGGCCGCTTCAGTTCAGGTCGACGTCGGCGCAACACAAACACTGCCGCCACCGCCAGGGCATAGAACACCGAGCCGCCAAAGATCACGAAATCGGTCAGCTTGTTGAATGCGTCTTTCGGTGCCTCGGAAAAGTGAAACGTCCCCACGATCAACAAGGTTGCCCAAACTCCCTGCAGCACAATCGCATTCGCGGGTGTCTCGTAGCGCGAGTGTACCTGGTGGACCGCTCGCGGCAACAAACCATCGCGGGCCATCGCCAGATAGATTCTCGGCCCGGTCAGTACGTTGGCGTTCACCGCGCCGAATGTCGAGCACATCACTCCCAGCGCCACCCAGCGGGCTGCTTCGCTTCCCAGCAGCGCGCGAAACAGATCGAACACGACCGCGCCGCTTTGCGCGATCTCCTGATGTGGCAAGGTCAGGTGGTACGACACGTTGGCCGCCACATAAACGCTGATCACCACGCCCATGCCCAGGATGATCGCCAGCGGCAGATTTCGGTGCGGGTCGCGAATCTCTTCGGCGACGGGCGCGATGTTGATCCAACCATCGTAGGGCCACATCACCGCCACCATGGCCATCCCCAGTCCGCGCCACAGCGACATGTCAACCTGCGCCGGGAATAGCGGCTGTAGGTATTCGCGGTGCGCGCTTCCTAGCGCATAGGGGGCAATGATGATCAGCCCCAAGAACCCCAGCTTGAGCACCGTGGTAATGTTCTGCACCCGCGCCACCCAGCGGGTGCTGACAATGTTGATGGCGCTAAGCGTCAGGACCAGGCCCACGGCGACGGCTTCTTGGTGTAAGCGGCTGAGGGGCGCGAACTGGCCCAGGTAAATCGCCGTCGCGGTTGACAGCGCGCCAATCGAGCCGGTGCGAATCACCCAGAACTCGGTCCAGCCCCACAAGAACGCCGGCAGCTTGCCATAGGCCTCGCGCAGATAGATGTACGGGCCGCCCGCGTGCGGCAACATGGCAGCCAGCTCGGCCAGCGCCAGACTGCCACACAGCGTAACCAGTCCGACGAAGATCCACACACAAACGATCGGCCCGAAGTTGGGCAACTCGGCGGCCGCGATCCCAGGCTTGAGAAAGATGCCGCTGCCGATCACCGAACCAACCACCACGGTGCATGCATCGAGCGGCCCGAGCACGCGCGGCAATGTAGTTACCTGGGAACGCTCGTCCTCCATTGCCGATCGTCCCTTGTGGGAAGAGCAAGTTGCATGGCTCGTGGCGCGCATGCTATTGCACGCCAAACATCGCCCAGAATGCCGCCAGTCTCAGTCGCGCGATCGCACTAGCTCAACATCGCGCCGGCGTCGGGTTGGTTGGCCGAGAATATCATCGCCGCGGCAACGAACACGCCAACGATCACGATCAGGCAGAGCAGACCGATGCCGACCACGGCCCACCACGAGCCTAATTGGCCCCCCTGTGCCACGTGCGCTTCGACTTCTTTCCCTTGCAGCGCCTTGGCGATGTAGAGCATGGCGAAGACCTGGACCAGCGGTAGCGCGATGTTGGGAAAGTTCTCGGGCAGAAAGGAACTGAGCGTCAGCAGCGCCACCGTCGCCAATAATCCCAACACGAGCGCCTGGACGCCGGCCCCAGCGCGACCGGACTGGCGATAGTTCTGGAACAAAAACCAGGTGCCGGCGATCGGTGCGCCGAGAAACGTGGCCAAAGCCACTTGCTGGGGCGAATACAGCTTGTAAGGAATGGCCGGATTGGCGGCCGGGTCCAATTGATTCGGCGGCGCGTAAGGGTTAGTGTCCATGACAGCAAGATAACAGATGTGGTTGATGACGCAATCTTTTCACGATGCCAGAATTTCGCGACGGAGATCGTGGCAAGGTGCCAGGCGCTTTGTCGAACTGGGCGGCGTTCGCCCGCCGGGAGGCGACATGCCAAGATTGATTAGGCAAAAGGCGTTTTACGTATTTTGCTGGGTGGGCACCCTCATTTTTGGCGCGATGTCCTGGCCCTTTCTCAAGGGCACTGGGAGTACCATCGCAGCACAATCGTGGCAGGCCACTCCTTGTGTCATCACGCAGTTGAATGTCGAAACGAACTACAAGGGCAATTCGCGTTTGCGCGTCGAGTTCGAATATCAGGTCGGACAGCAGACCTATCGCTCGAAACGACGAGATTTTTTCGCCGACATGTTCACGAGCGAGCGTTGGATGCTCCGTGGCGACCTGGGGCCGGGCATGCAAGCCACCTGCTACGTCGATCCGGCCAAGCCGGAGAATGCGGTTCTCGATCGTGGTCTGGCTTGGCCGATGTTATTTGGCCTGATTCCCTTGATGTTCTTTGGACTCTTTGGCCTGTGTTCCCTCGCCAGTTTCTTCGTCTTGTACAGGCTGTTCCGAATGCGGCGTGCGGCATCGATGATTCTGTTTCTGGCGGCCGTCGCGACGCCCGGCGCGATCCGCGCTGAAGACGATGCCTTGCGCGGCCAATGCCGCGACGCGCTTAAGCGTGCTGCCACCTATTATCGCACCCGCGCGGCCAGCCACGGCGGCTACGTCTATTACTACAGCGAAGACTTCACGCAGCGTTGGGGCGAAGGCCGGGCCGACGCCGACACGATCTTTGTCCAGCCGCCGGGCACGCCGACCGTGGGGATGGCGTACCTGCGGGCGTATCAGGCGACATTTGACCAGTTTTATCGCGACGCCGCGCAAGAAGCGGCCGAGGCGCTGGTCAATGGCCAGTTGCAGTCCGGGGGCTGGACCCAGACGATTCATTTTGCGTCGGCAAAGCGGCTGGGCAAGTATCGCCATGGCCGCGGCGGCGACTGGAACGCCTCGACACTTGATGACGATCAGACGCAATCGGCGTTGCGGCTCTTGATGCACGTCGATCGCGCGCTCGGCTTCAAGCACGCGGCTATTCACGAGGCGGCTACGTATGGGCTCGACGCGTTGCTGAAGGCCCAATTTCCTAACGGCGCGTTCCCACAAGTCTGGACCGCGCCGGTCAAGCCGCAACCGATCCTCGCGGCCAAGTATCCCGATTACGACTGGCGAACCGAGGGGCGGCTGAAGAACTACTGGGACTACTACACGTTGAACGACGGCCTGGCTGGCACGGTGGCCGACGTGCTGATCGACGCCGACACAATCTATCAAGACGATCGTTACCGGGCAGCGCTGCGCAAGCTCGGCGACTTCCTACTGTTGGCCCAGATGCCCGAGCCGCAGCCCGCCTGGTGCCAGCAGTACAACTACGAGATGCAGCCCATCTGGGCGCGCAAGTTCGAACCGCCGGCGGTGACGGCCTGGGAAAGCCAGGACGTGCTCGAGACACTCATCAAGATTTCGCGGGTGCTGGAAGACAAGAAGTTTCTGGAACCGATTCCTCGCGCGCTCGCCTACCTGCGGAAGTGCGAATTGAAAGAGGGCCAGGTGGCGCGCTATTACGAGTTGAAGACCAACCGGCCGCTGTACATGAACTCGGCCTACGAGTTGACGCACGACGATCGCGACCTGCCGCCGCATTACGGCTGGAAACAGGTGTCGCGACTGAGCGAGATTGAACAGGCTTACCAGACCGCCAAAGATGGGGGCGCCGTCGCGGCAAAGCTAACGCCGGTGCGCGAGCGCGCCGAGCAGACGCTCAAGGAACTCGACGCCGAAGGGCGCTGGGTGTCGACATTCAACGGCGAACGACTGGTCGGCCAGCCGAAGTTCCAACCCGGTTTCAGGTACCTGTCGAGCGAAGCCTTTGCCCGCAATATCGAGGCGATTTGCGCGTGGCTGGAGACACTTCCGAATACTAAGTAAGCGCCGGCAGAGACGAAACACACCTCCCTTCCATGAAGGGGCTGGGGGAAGCTTGCGACGTTGCCTACCAACACAGGCGAGACTACTGTTCCGGCCGCCTGGAACTCAGGCGATGTAATTCAAGTTAGGGAAGGACGGTGCGTTCGTTCGCGGGTCAAAACTGCTTGTCGGCCACATCGCCCCGGGGCACAATGGAATGGTCTGCCGTCTTTGCCTGCCGCGCCGTCTCCCCTTCCCCTGCTGGTCATGCGCATGCTCGCCCCGTTGAGCCGCTGGCTTGGTTGCTTGCTCGCGCTCATTGTCTGCGCATTCGCTGCCACGGTTGGCGCTGCTGAGAGGCCCCCCAACAAGCTCGACTTTTCGGCCCAGGTTTTCCCGCTGCTCAAGCGATCGTGCTTCGAGTGTCATGGCCCCGAGAAGCAACTCGGCGGCCTGCGACTCGATCGGCGCGAAGACCTGCAACGCGGCGGCGACAGCGGCCCGACCCTCGTGGCGGGCAAGCCGGACGAAAGCGAAATCCTGGCCCGCGTCTCGCTACCGGCCGACGATCCGCAGCGAATGCCCAACCGGGGCGAACGATGGAACGCCGGCGAGATTGCCACGCTGCGGCGCTGGATCGCCGAAGGGGCCGTCTGGCCCGATCACGTCGCCGAGCAACAGCACTGGTCCTATGTCAAGCCAGTTCGCCCCGCGCCGCCGGCGTTCGACATTGCCGACACAAATCGCGCAAACAAGAACACCCACCCGATCGATCGCTTCGTTCGCGCACGGCTGGCCGAAGAGAAGCTGCCACCGTCCCCCGCGGCCGAACCGGCCGTCCTGGTGCGGCGCGTTTACTTGGACCTGATCGGCATACCTCCGTCGCCGGCCGAGGTCGCAAAGTACTTGAACGACACGCGCGCGGATCGTTACGCGCGGCTGGTCGACGATTTGCTCGCTCGACCCCAGTTCGGCGAGCGTTGGGCCCGGCCCTGGCTCGATCTGGCCCGCTATGCCGACTCGCACGGGTTTCAACGGGACGACCTGCGCGAAATCTGGGCCTATCGCGACTGGGTGATTCGCGCGCTGAACGCCGATATGCCGTTCGATCAGTTCACCATTCATCAGGTGGCGGGCGACCTGATCGACGGGGCCGACGACGCCTCGCGGATCGCCACCGGTTTTCACCGCAACGCGCCGACCAACGTCGAAGCCGGCAGCGATCCGGAAGAGACCCGAATCAATCAACTGATCGATCGCGTGAATACGACCGGCTATGTCTGGCTGGGGACGTCGCTCGAATGCGCCCAGTGCCACGACCACAAGTACGATCCCTTCACCATGCGCGACTACTACGGCTTGCTCGCGTTCTTCAACCAGACCGAAATCGAGGCCGACCGCAACAACCCCAAGGTGCCCGGCTCGATTCGGTTCCTGGGGCCGCGGATGAATCTGGCCGACGCCAAGGTCGACACCCAGCGAACCGAGCTGCGCCGCGAGCTAGCCTCGCTCGACAAAGAGTTGGATGGTCTGAAACAAGCCGCGCGCGAGAAACTTGACGAGCGCCTGGCGGCCCTCGCGGTCGAAGCCGGCAGCAAACCCGCCGAAGAGGTGATGCACGTCGACGATTTCGACTCGGCGGGCGGCGCGGCGCACAAGGTGTTGGACGATTGCTCGGTGCTGTTGGTGGACGACGCGCCGGACAAGGACACCTACACCGTCGTGGCGACGACCGATCTACCGAACGTGACGGCCATCCGGCTCGAAGCGCTGACCGATCCGTCGCTACCCGGCAACGGTCCCGGGCGCGGCGACGCCGAGCGGCCGAACTTCGTGCTGAACTCGTTCAAGGCGACAGCTGGCCCGACGAACGCCAAACCCGAAGGTGACAAGCCAGTGAAGTTCGCCGACGCCCAGGCTGATTTCTCGCAGACCAAGTACGACGTGGCCGGAGCGATCGACGACAACGAGCGATCGGCGTGGGCGATCAATCCCAAGTTCCACGAGCCTCACTGGGCCGAGTTCACGTTCGACAAGCCCGTGAGCAACGCGGGCGGGACGCGGTTCACGTTCACGATGGTGCAAAATTTCGGCAACGGCCGCACGATTGGTCGCTTGCGATTGGCGGCGCTGGCGGGCTCGAAGCGTGGCGGCGAGATGCCAGCCGACATCGCCAAGCTGGCGAAAGTCGATGCTAAGAGGCGGACCGCTCCCCAGACCGACAAGCTGGTCGATTACTTGGTCAGCCAGGAGCCGGCCGGACGCAAGTTGCTCGAGCGGCGGGCCGACGTCGATCGCCGCGTGAAGCTGCTGCCGCAGCCGACGACCCTGGTGATGAAAGAAGTCGGCCCAGCGCGCGAGAGCCACCTGTTCACGCGCGGCGATTTCCGCGCGCCGGGGGACAAGATCGAACCCGCCGCGCCGGCCGTGCTGCACCGGCTGCCCGAGGGGCCAAAGAACCGACTCACGCTGGCACGCTGGCTGGTCGATCGGGACAATCCCTTGGTCGCGCGAGTGACAGTCAATCGCTGGTGGGCCGAGTTGTTCGGTCGCGGCCTGGTCAGCACGGTCGAAGATTTCGGCATCAAGGGGGAACCGCCGTCTCATCGCGAGTTGCTCGACTGGCTGGCGGTCGAGTTCATGGAGTACGGCTGGTCGACCAAGCACGTGCTGCGGAGGATCGTCACGTCGGACACTTACCAGCAGCAGTCGTACCTGACACCCGAGTTGCAGGCCCGCGATGATCAGAACCGGTTGCTGGCACGCGGCCCACGGGTGCGGCTCGACGCCGAGGCGATTCGGGACAACGCCCTGGCGATCTCGGGCTTGTTGAGCCTGGCCGGTGGCGGCCCGCCGGTGCGGCCGTTTCAACCTGACGGGCTGTGGACCAAGATCGGCGGCGAAAAGATCGAGTACGTCGTCAGCCCCGGCGAGGCCAAGTACCGCCGCGGGGTTTACGTCGTCTGGAAGCGCGGCGCGCCGTACCCCAGCTTTGTCAATTTCGACGCCACGGCCCGATTGGCCTGCACCGTCAAGCGGTCGCGCAGCAACACGCCGCTCCAGGCGCTCACGCTGTTGAACGACCCGGTCTATGTCGAAGCGGCCGAGGCACTGGCCCGCCGCGTGATCCGCGAGCGGCCAAGCGCCGGTGTCGACGCGCGGCTCGTCTTTGCCTTTCGATTGTGCGTGGCCCGCGCGCCGAGCGTGGCCGAAGCGGCGATCATGCGCCGGTTGTACGACGATCAGTTGCGCACACCGGCCAGTGACGACACCAAGCCGCCGGTAAAACTGACGGCCCAAGAATGGGCCGCCTGGCGCGCCGTGGCTACGGCGCTACTGAATCTGGACGAGACGATTACCAAGGGGTAGTTGCAGCGAAAACAATGGGTTCGGGTGCCATGCTCAAACTTCTTGTTTGAGCATGCGAACCTGTTATCCAAGAAGATGAAAGAGAAGGTCGACCACGACGGCACAACGGACACGACGTAAAACCGACCTGTCCGACGTCGTGACCGTCGTGCCGTCGTGGTTGAATCTGCCTTTTTTGAACTGTTGAATGATTTCAAGTTGCCTCGCGTTCTTGACAAGACTCGCGATATGAAACCTGGCGAATTATCAATGCCGGCTGAATCGATCAATCACGTCGCGCGGCGCGCGTTCTTGCAACGGTGCGGGTTGAACCTGGGGGGCTGGGCGCTCGGGACGTTGTTGGCGGGCGAGGCGATGGGGGCGACGCCGGCGGCCGCGTCGAACGATCCGCTCGCCGCGCGCAAGCCCCACTTCACGCCTCGGGCGAAGCGCGTGATCTATCTGCACATGATCGGCGCGCCGTCGCAGCTCGATCTGTTCGAGCCCAAGCCCGAGTTGGTCAAACGGGACGGCGAGGTCTGCCCCGAGGAACTGTTGAAAGGTCGCCGGTTCGCGTTCATCGGCGGGCAAATGACGCTGGCCGGCTCGCAATTCAAGTTTCAGCAGCACGGCCAGGCCGGCCACACGCTGAGCGAGTTGCTGCCGAACCTGGCCGGCGAGGCGGACAACCTGGCGTTCGTTCACTCGCTGCACACCGAGGAAATCAATCACGCCCCGGCCCAGATGTTCCTGCACACCGGCTTTGGCCGCGGCGGGCGGCCGAGCTTTGGCTCGTGGGTCACCTATGGACTGGGGAGCGAGAACGCCGATCTGCCGGCCTATGTCGTGCTGGTCAGCGGGCCGACCGGCGGCGCTGGCACGTCGATGTGGTCGTCGGGCTTTTTGCCTAGCGTCTATCAAGGGATTCAGTTCCGATCGACCGGCGACGCGGTGTTGTTCCTGTCGAATGCCGAAGGGGTGACGCGCGAAGATCGCGGCCGCGTGATTGGCGCGATCAACCAGTTGAATCAACTGCAACTCGACAAGGTCGGCGACGGCGAGATCGCCACGCGAATTCGCCAGTACGAAATGGCGTTTCGCATGCAGATGAGCGTGCCCGAGCTGGTGGAGATTGGCCAGGAATCGCCGACGACCTTGGCCGACTATGGGGCCGAGCCGGGCAAGGCGTCGTTCGCGAACAATTGCCTGCTGGCGCGGCGGCTGATTGAGCGGGGCGTGCGGCTGGTCGAGCTGTACGACAGCGATTGGGACCATCACGCCAACCTGGCCAACGCCTTGCCGGCCAAGTGCAAGAACGTCGATCGGCCGATGGCGGCGCTGATTCGCGATCTGAAACAGCGTGGGCTGCTGGACGATACGCTGGTCATCTGGGCCAGCGAGTTCGGTCGCACGCCGCTGCGGCAAGGAATCTCGGGCGACGGCGCCGCGACCAAGCCGGGGCGCGATCATCACAAGGACGCCTACACCGCCTGGCTGTGCGGCGGCGGAATCAAGCCGGGCGTTTCGTTCGGCAAGACCGACGAGTTCGGCTTCAGCGTGGCCGAGCAAGGAGTACACGTCCACGACCTGAACGCGACGGTACTGCACCTGCTGGGCATCGATCACGAACGATTGACGTACAAGTACCAGGGTCGCGAGTTCCGCCTGACCGATGTGGCGGGCCGAGTGGTGCGCGAACTGCTTGCATGAGAGGGATTAACCACGGAGCGGACACAGAGGAAGACACGGAGAGGTCAAGGAAAAGGAGGAGCAGAAAAGGCGTTGAATGTCGCATCGCGGCTTAGCCGAATGGCCATAGACCCACGCGCTGTCCTTTTCTACTCATTATTCAGCACTCATCACTCATCATTTCCTCCGTTGTGTCGTCGTGGTTGGTCTGCTCCGAATGAATCGCGACGCACCCAGCCTCTCTCCGAAATGCCATGAATCGGGTATGATCCAGGCTTTTGTCCCAGGCCTGTTGCGCCCGTCCCCATGTCGCTTCTCTTAAGTGGTCAATCGCTGAGCAAGTCGTTTGGCGGCGGGCCGTTGTTCGACGCCATCTCGCTCGACGTCTTCGCGGAAGAACGCCTGGGGCTGATCGGCCCCAACGGGTCGGGCAAGTCGACGCTCTTGAAGATGCTGGCTGGCCAGATCGAGCCCGACAGCGGCCGCACCAGCCGCCGCAAGGGACTCCGCGTCGGTTACCTCCCCCAGGTCGATGAATTCCCGACCGGGGCCACAGTCGAGCAGGTGATCGAAGCCGCCCTGGCCGAGCAGTTCCACGAGGAGCACGAGCGGCACACCCAGGCGGGCATCGCGCTGGGCAAGTTCGGCTTCGAGGACCGCACGGCCTTGGCCGATTCGCTGTCGGGCGGGTGGCGCAAGCGGCTGGCGCTGGCCCGCGAGCTGGTGCAACAGCCCGAGGTGTTGCTGCTCGACGAGCCGACCAATCATCTGGACCTCAACGGGATTCTGTGGCTCGAAAGGATTCTGCAGAACGCGCCGTTCGCGTTCGTCGTGGTCAGCCACGATCGTTACCTGCTCGAAAACGTCACCAACCGCGTGGTCGAGTTGAACCGGGCGTATCCGCAAGGCTACTTTCGCATGGCCGGGAACTATAGCGAGTTCCTGGTCAAGCGCGAGGAGTTCCTCACGAGCCAGCAGCGGCAGCAAGAAGCCCTGGCCAATCTGGTGCGGCGCGAGATCGAATGGCTCCGCCGCGGTCCGCCGGCCCGGACGACCAAGAGCCAGTCGCGCATCGACCGGGCCGGGCAGATGATGACCAATCTGAAAGCGCTCGGCGAGCGGAACGCCCATTCACGCAAGATCGACATCGACTTCACCGACACGGGGCGCGTGGCCAACAAGCTGCTCACGGTCGAGAACCTGTCCTATGCTTACGGCGATCGCGTGTTGTTCCGCGACGTCAGCTTCACGCTCGCGCCAGGGGACCGATTGGGTCTGCTGGGCGCGAATGGCAGCGGCAAGACCACGCTGATGAAGCTGGTGACCGGACAGTTGGCCCCGCAGTCGGGCACGATCAAACAGGCCAAGAATCTGTCGGTCGTCTGGTTCAATCAGAACCGCGACCAGCTCGATCGCGAGCAGACGCTGCGCCAGGCCCTGGCCCCGCAAGGGGACACCGTCAAGTTCCGCGACAACTCGGTCCACGTCACGGCCTGGGCCAAGCGATTCCTGTTCCGCGAAGAGCAACTGCTCACGCCCGTCGGTAAGCTTTCCGGCGGCGAGCAGGCGCGAATCCTGATCGCGCGGCTGATGTTGCAGCCGGCCGATATCTTGCTGCTGGACGAGCCGACGAATGATCTCGATATTCCGTCGCTCGATGTGTTGGAAGAGGGCCTGTCGCAGTTTCCCGGCGCGATCGTACTGATCACGCACGATCGGTACCTGCTCGATCGGCTGTCGACGATGGTGCTGGGGCTCGATGGTCGCGGCGGCGGGCAGGTTTACGCCGACTACCGGCAATGCCTGGCCGCCCAGGCCGAGGCCGCCGCCGAAGCCGAACAGGAAGCGACCAAAAAGGCCAAGAAACCGGCCCCCCAGCCCGCGACTAAAGCGGTCAAGTTGAACTATCAACAGCAAAAAGAGCTGGACCAAATCCAAGATCGGATCGCCGCGGCCGAAGCACGGGTAGCGGCCTTGCACGACGAAGTAGCTGTCGTGGCGGCCGGGGCGGACTATAAACTACTGACCGTGAAGAGCAGCGAACTGAACGAAGCCACCGCCGCCGTCGAGACGCTGTACGCACGCTGGGAAGAGCTGGAAACGCTACGAGCGGGTAAGTAAGCGTGAGCTTTTGAGCTGCTAAAAGGTCAAGAAAGAGATCATGGCCATTCAACTTGACTTCTCCGGCAAAACGGTCGTGGTCATCGGCGGGACCAGCGGGATCAACCGCGGGATTGCCGATGCCTTCGCCCGGCATGGCGCGCAGTTGGCCGTGTGCAGCCGGCGGCAAGAGAAAGTTGACGACACGGTGCGCGCGCTCACCGCCCTGGACGCTCGGGCCGTGGGCTTCACGGCCGACGTGCGCGAGTTTGATCAGCTCGATGCCGGCCTGGCCCGTGTGTACGAGCAACTCGGCGACTTCGACGTGGTCGTCTCGGGCGCGGCGGGCAACTTTCCGGCCTTGGCCAAGGATCTTTCGCCCAACGGCTTTCGCTCGGTCGTCGATATCGACCTGCGCGGCACGTTCCACGCGATGAAGGCGATCTACCCGCGGTTGCGCAAGCCGGGGGCCAGCGTGATCAATATCTCGGCGCCCCAGGCCGCGCTGCCGATGAAGGCCCAGTCGCACGTCTGTGCCGCCAAGGCGGGCGTCGATATGATCACGCGCACGCTCGCGCTCGAATGGGGCGCTGAAGGCGTGCGGATCAATTCGGTCATGCCCGGGCCGATCGACCAGACCGAAGGTATGGCCCGGCTGGCCCCCGACGAGTTCGCCCGACAAAAGGTCGCCGAGAGCGTGCCACTGGGTCGGATGGGGCTGCCCGTCGATGTGGCCAACGTCTGCTTGTTCCTGGCCTCGGAGCTAGCGGGCTTTGTCACCGGGGCGGTCATTCCGGCCGACGGAGGCTGGTCGCAGAACAATTGTGGCGGCCTGGGGGAATACCTGGCCGCCTTGGCCGAACTAAGTGCCGTCGAGCGGCGTAGAGAGTCTGCACGGAACGCTTAAATCACGGAGAGAGCCGTATGCACCTCAAATCCTGGCTCGAACGCGCGGTCGTGCGCGCGCCCATTCTGAGCTTCGCCCTCGCGCTGGTCATCTCCACCTCCTCGGCGGCCGAGCCGGCCCCCAATGCCCCCTCGGTCGGGCGCGAACCCGCCCCCGGCGACGAGCCCCCCACGGGGCGCGACGAAGCCGAGACCGAGCGATTCTTCAAGCGGTGGAGCAAGTCCACCATGGGGGGCATTCAACTGTGGGACGACGAGCTCATCTTCCGTGAATATCGCATTCAACGCCACTCGCTGACCGGGCACTGTCGGCTCTTGGATAAGAAGGAAACGCGGCTGACCTGGGGCACGTTTGAGACGTGCGCCGCGGAACTCGAGAAGATCAAGCGCGACAAGAAGCTGGTGCCCATGACGGGCCGCGTGGTGATTGTGCTGCACGGCCTGGGTGGCTGGCGCGCCAAGATGGAACCGTTGTGTGAGTACCTGAACCAGCAAGGATTCCAGACAGTGAACGTCGGCTACGCCAGTACGCGTGGCAGTCTGGCCGAGCATGCCCAGTCGCTGGCCCGCGTGATCAGCCACCTGGACCAGGTCAGCGAGATCGACTTCGTCGGGCACAGCATGGGCAACCTGATCATTCGCCATTATTTGGCCGACAATGACAACCCGTCGATTGGGCGCACACCCGACAAGCGAATCAAGCGGTTCGTCATGCTCGCGCCGCCGAACCATGGCGCCGAACTGGCCACGGAACTAGGAACCTACAAGCTGTTCGAGCTGGTGCTCGGGGACGCGGCCGTGGAACTTGGTCCGAAGTGGGGCGAAGTCGAGCGGCACCTGGCCACGCCGAAGTGCGAGTTCGGCATCATCGCCGGCGGACTGGGCGACCAACGCGGCTACAATTCGCACCTTGACGGCGACGACGACTTTGTGCTTACCGTGGCGACGACGCGGCTTGATGGGGCCGCCGACTTTACGGTGGTGCCGGTGCTGCACCCCTTGACGATGAACGATCGCCGGGTGCAGGAAGACACCGTGCGGTTCCTGAAAGACGGATACTTCATCGCCGCCGACCAGCGCCACCCGTTGCCCGAAGCTAAGTAATCGCACCGAGCCTTTAAGCGAGCGCGCATCGGGTGGCCCAGGTGCTTGCACCTGGGCGGCCGAAGGCCGCAAGAAACCTCGGGCGACGCGCTCCCTAGATAACAAGCGTCAATGGTCAAGCATTCGGCGCTCATCAAGTTTCTTGTTGCTGCGCAACCCCGATTGCGTGGCAATCGAGGCCACCCGACCTAGGCGGCGTGTGGCGGGTTCGTCTCAGCGCGCGTCATCAGCCGCGGCGGTGAGGACCATTTCGACCTTGTAGCCAGCCCCCAGTTGCACGCCGACACAGGCCCGCACCGGGGCGTGCCCCGCCGGAACCCAGGCGTCCCACAACTCGTTCAGCGCGGGCGCGTCGGCCAGATCGGCCAGGTAGATGATCACCTGCAGTAATCGCGTGCGATCGGCCGAAAGGCTGGCGAGCGTGGCGTCGATTTGCGTCAAGACTTGCGCGATCTGCCCGCGGGCGTCGAGCGCCGGCGACTCGGCCACCTCAACCCAGCGGGCGGTTCCCTGGTGAATGACAATTTCCGACCAGCGCGGGCCAGCGCCGATACGCTTGATTTGGTTCATGGCATGAAATCGTGTGTTATGGAAAAATAAGCACCATCGGGTAGCCTGGACAACTTGTTGTCCAGGTCGCGCAAGCGACAAGAGGAGTCGGGGCAACGGTCGCGCGCCTTGCGGCTCAGCCCATTTCCCTCTTGTTGCTGCGCAACCCCGACAACAAGTTGTCGGGGCTACCCCCGTTTGATCAGAACCTCCATTGTGGCGGCCAAATGCGGGCAATCAATGGCGCAGGAAGCCGCTTCCAGCGCGCTCGTCCACAAGCCACAATGGCGGGCTGACAGTTCCGCCGGCCCCACTTGCGATGGAAACGCTTGGCCAATCACGGAGACACTGCGACACGGTGGTTGGCACGGAGTTGGCGGAGGACAGGTGAGTAGAGGGGGTATTGCTGTTGCGCGTGGCGTTAATCATTGCGACGTTGGTTACATCGTGGCTCGGCATGCAGGCGGTGCATGAGGCCGGGCATTGCCTGGGGGCGTGGCTCACCGGCGGCAGCGTGGCCCGTGTGGTGCTAACTCCGTGGACGTTTTCGCGGACTGATCTGGCGAGCAATCCGCGTCCGCTCGCCGTGGCCTGGGCGGGACCGATTGTCGGGGGCACGATGCCTGCGTTGTTCTGGGGCGCTGCGGCGCTGGCGCGAGCGGCCGAGGCGTTCGTCTTGCGCTTCTTTGCCGGCTTCTGTTTGTTGGCGAACGGGCTGTATCTGGGGCTGGGCTCGTTCGATCGGGTCGGCGATTGCGGCGAAATCATCCGTCACGGCGGGCCGCTTTGGTCCCTCTGGCTGTTCGGCATCGCGGCCGTGCCGCCGGGCCTCTGGCTCTGGCACCGACAAGGTCGCTACTTCGGCCTCGGCCAACAACGCGAACCGATCAAGCCATGCGTCGTTTACTCAACGACTGCGGCAAGCGTGGCGTTGCTCGCCCTCGCGCTCAGTATCGGCGGCGAATAGAGAACTTTCGCCCTCTTCTCCCCATCCCCTCAGCGCATTTCTCCACAAACTCCGTGCAAACCTCCGTGTCACCGTGCCTTGTGGTTAATCTTTCTTAGTGACGGCGACCATCGGGGCGACGATGCGTGATGCGTGCTGGCGATTGTGATGGACCGCGTTGACGGCTACGACTTGTTCGCTGGGCGGGTCAATGGTCAGAGGCAGCCCGGTGTTGGGGTTGGGCTCGAAGAACGGCGCGCCGGTGCTGGCCACGGTGACGCGAATGCGGTGGCCGCGGTTGAACACCTGGCTGATCCAACCGATGTCGAAGTTCAGCGGCACGATCTCGCCCGGCTTCAGCAAGGCTTCATGGTCGTACCCTTCGCGATACCGGGCGCGGCGGACATAGTCGACCAGCAACATCGACCGGCCGTCGGGGTACACGTCGCAAACGCGGACGATAAAGTCGGTGTCGCGGGCGGATGAGGAGACTTGCAACTCGGCCCGCACCAGCCCGGTCCATTCGACCGGCTGCTCCAATACCTCAGTCGTAAAGGTGCGGACTTCACTCTGGCGTTCAAAAGCCCGGGCGTCGCGCGCTCCCGGGAAGGCCCGGCCGGGAATCTCGTTGGGATGCACGGGATCGGCGCGGAACTCGGTCTTCCCCTCGCCGCTGGTCGGCGCGCCGAGCGACAATTGCTCACCCGCAGCCAGATAATACGGCGTGTCCTTGGCCGCGACTGGCCAATCATCGGCCGTGCGCCAGACGTTGCCCGGCGCGTTGGCTTCGCCCAGCGCTCCCATCGTGTAGTAGCGCACGGTCGGCTCGCGCTCGACGCCGTTGTCGATCCCTTTCAGGTAATGATCGAACCAGCGGACGAGGTGATCTTCCATCGCGAACCGCGCGCGCTCGGGAAAGGTCATCTCGCCCGCGACGTTCGTATCTTTGTAGCGACCATGCAGCCACGGGCCGATCAACAGTTGTTGCTGACCCCGCCCACCTGGGCCGCCGTGTTGCCGCCGGCCGCGATAGCTTTCGATCGAGCCGATGCACATAAAGTCGAACCAACTGCCGACCGTGAAGCACGGGACGTTCATCTTGTCGAAATGCAAGGCACAGTTTTCGGCCGCCCAATAGTCGTCGTAGTTGGGATGCCGATACCATTCGTCGAGCAGGCGGCGATTGTCGTCCGGATTGCGACACAGCTTGCCTGCTTCGAGGAACCGCTGGGGCCGCGTGATGCCGCCGATGCGATAGCCTTCATGGAACAAGCTGAGTCCGGTATCGATCATGTACTGGGCCACCAAGTGGGGCGGCCGCGTGACCGCCAGGAAGTTCTGCACGAAGCCCCCTTGCGAGCTGCCGAAGGTTCCCACCTTGCCGGTCGACCAGGGCTGCACGGCCAGCCACTCGCAAATGTCGTAGCCGTCTTTTTGCTCTCCCCAGCCCAGCGCGCGATAGCCGACCCAAGTTCCTTCCGAAAGGTGCGTGCCACGAAAGTTGACGACAGCCACTGCGTAGCCGCGCGCGGCCAGCGCGGCAAAGCTGGCCCGCGTGGTCTTGGCCGAGACATCGGCGTAGCGCTGTTCAAAGATCACCGGCCAGGGCCCCTCGCCGCGCGGCAAGTAGACATAGGCCGACAACCGCACGCCGTCGCGCATGGGAATCATGACCTGCTGTTCGCGCACGCTGTCGAGGACAACCTGTGGATCGGGCCTTTTGGCCTGGGCTAATGAAACTTTGGCCATGCCGGCCAACAGCAAAACAAACGCAGTCAAAGTCACAAGCAGCAATCGAGGCATGACAATGCTCACTAATGTGGATCAAAACCGTGGGTGAGTTGAGCTGGCAGGTAGCTCGGCAAGAGCGATTATCATAAACTGTTCGCGGTGAACTTGCTCGCGCTGTTTGGAGGAGAGGCTGCTCGTGGTTGCCGATCGAACGCACGACGGGCTGGCTATTGGCGTGGCCGGCTTGCAAAAAACCTATCGCAGCGGGCTGTTCGGCGGCTGCCGGGTCGAAGCCCTCAGAGGGGTCACCTTCCGCGTCGAGCGGGGTGAGATATTCGGGCTGCTGGGGCCGAACGGCGCCGGCAAGACGACGCTGATCAAGATTCTGCTGGGGATCGTCCGCCGCACGCACGGCGAAGCGACGCTCTTGGGCCACGCGGCCGGCGATCGAAATGGCCGCATTCGTGTCGGCTATCTGCCCGAGAATCATCGCATCCCGCGGCATCACACGGGCAACTCGGCACTGTTCTATTACGGCGGTCTGAGTGGCTTGTCGCGCGGCGAGGTCCGCCGCCGCGCGCCGGCGTTGCTCGACAAGGTCGGCCTCGGCAAATGGGGCACGACGAACGTCGGCAGCTACTCGAAAGGGATGCTGCAGCGGTTGGGGCTGGCCCAGGCGATGTTGCACGAGCCCGAGTTGCTGATCCTGGACGAGCCGACCGACGGGGTCGATCCGGTCGGGCGCTCCGAGATGCGCGAAGTGCTGCGCGACCTCAAGCAGCAAGGCAAGACGATCTTCCTGAACAGCCACCTGCTGCAAGAGATCGAACTGGTCTGCGACCGGGTGGCGATCCTCGACCACGGGCTGGTGCTGCGCGAAGGCCCCGTGGCCGAGATCAAGCACACGACCGGCGTGGCCATGCAAGCGTCGAGCGAGTTACGGTTCAGCCTGGTGGCCAGCGAGCTGGCGGCGCGCGAGGCGCTGCAAGGATTCGAGTTCGGCCCGTTGCAAATCACCGCCGAGGGGCAGGTGCAAGTGACCGTCCGCGCCGCGGACCAGGGGACGGTCGATCGCTGCCTGGATCAGCTGCGCCAGCGCGGCATCAGCGTGGTCGAAATGTCCCGTCGCCGCCTGACCTTGGAAGAAGCGTTCCTGAATATTGTACAGGCGACCGCCGCCGAGTGACTTTGACCACCCTGATACGGCAAGCATCGCGACGCCCCCAACGCACCGACTGAATCGACACCATGCGACCTTACCTGGCAATCTTGCGTGACTCTTTCGACGAGGCCCTGGCATCGCGCGTGCTTTGGATTTCGATCATCCTGTCGACGCTGTTGCTGCTGGTCATTGCGCCGGCCGGCGTGACCGAGCACATGGCCTCACGGTTCGACGACGAAAGCTTTCTCAACCCCTCCGCCTTTGCCCAGCGACTGGTCGACGCCGGGAAAAAAGAGACGCGTTCGCCAGCCAAGCGTATTTACGATTTAGCCAGCAACAGCACGAAAGAACAACTTGAGAAGGCCGAAGCGGGGGCCGGCAAGTTGCCCGAGCAGCTTCGCTTGCGCCGCGCCCTGGTTGCCGAGCTCAATGGCTTGATCACCAAGGTGGACTTGTACAACCAGGACGATTGGCGAGGCATTCCGTTGCGTCCCGAGGCCCGGTCGCTGCTTGGCGAAGGTCTCGACAAGCTCTCGGCCGAACGGTTGGCGCGGTTCAATCGCCTGGCGATTGACGCGGCGTTCCCTGCCGACCTGCGCGCGGTCGGCGCGCATCAAATGCAGTTTTATTGGGCCATCTGGGAGTCACGGCCTTTCCCCATGGAACGGAAAGACCTGCATTTGCAGTTGACGAGCACGCTACAGATCGTGATGGGCTTCTTTCTGGGCGTGCTCGGCATCCTGGCGGCGATTCTGGTCACCTCGCCAATTATTCCGCACACGTTTGAGCCCGGGGCCATCGACCTGCTGTTCAGCAAGCCGGTGGCGCGGACGCTGGTGCTGTTGACTAAATTCCTGGGGGGCTGTGCCTTCATCTTGGTGCTCGTGGCCTGGATGGTCGGGGGACTGTGGCTGATTCTCGGCTTTCGTTTCGGTCTTTGGCACCATCGGCTGTTGCTCTGCATTCCGCTCTACATGTTTCTGTTCGCCATTTACTACGCCGTGTCAGCGCTGGCTGGCGTGATCTGGCGGAACGCGATCGTTTCGGTCGTGCTCACCGTGTTGTTTTGGGGTGTCTGTTGGCTGGTCGGCACGGCTAAGACAACCACCGAAACGCTGTCGATCAATCCACAGCGGATTGTGAAGCTGATCTCCGCGGGCGACACGCTGTTGGCGGTGACCGAAGGGGGCACGGTGCGGCGTTGGGATGCGTCGAAGGGCGATTGGAATGACGTCTTCGAGGGAAGCCAAGACATGGGGCCGGCGTTTGCGCTCGGCTTGTTCAACGGCATGATCGGCCCGATCTACGATCGTACCGGCAACCGCATTTTCGCCATCGACAATCCGCTGCAGCAGTTCGGCCCGCTGTCGAACAAGACGCCGTTGTTGATCGGCAAGCCCGCGGGTGACTGGCGGCGCGAGCGCGGCCCCACGGTTCCGACCGGTCCCGAAGCGCTGCTGCTCGACAACGAAGGATCGCTGCTCGTGGTGACGCCGTTGGCAGTCTATCGCTGGGATGGCAGCATCGACGACAAATCGCCGCCGGCCAAGGTGCTGGGCTTTGATGTCCCCTTCACGTCGGGCTCGCACTTTGCCGAGGCCAGCGTCCGGCTATCGATGACGTCGCCGTTGAGCGCCGCGTTGAATCCGGCGAACAATGAGATCGCGCTGTTCGACGGGCGACGATTCGTGATCCTCGAACGGGATGCCAAGCAAAAGTATCGGGTGCGGGTCGAGACCATCATCGAGGACGAAACGCAAGGCATCGTGACCTACGCCGGCAAGACGTTGGCCCTGGCGCTCGACTATGGCCGGATCGCGTTTTATGACCCGGCCGACTTGAAGGAAAAGATGACCGTCGCGCTCAGCCGTACCAACACGCCGCGCTATCTGAACGCGTCGCCCGATGGCCGCTGGCTGTCGGGCGTGTTTCATGACGGTCGGCTTTGGCTGTACGACACCACGGCCTCGGCCGAACGCGTGCCCAGCGGCATCAATATCGGTGACGTCTCGGCTGCCGCGTTCGTTGACAACGACCAGTTGCTGGTGGCCGACCAGGGGACGCGAATCTCAGAAGTCGCGATCGAAGGGCTGACTGTCACCAACCGCCGGCAAGGGCCGCTGTCGCTGGTGAGCAAGGCTTACTATTACGTCGTCAAGCCGATCTACACCGTTTGTCCCAAGCCGTCGGAACTCGACAACCTGGTTCACTATGCTTTGACGGGTCAGACGAGCGTGGCGATGGGCAACCGGCGCGGCCTCGACGCCGGACGCTTGAAGGTCGACATTTGGCAACCGCTGTGGAGTAATCTGGCGTTTCTGAGCGTGATGCTCGCGCTGGGGTCGATCTATGTGGCGCGGAAAGATTTCTGATGTGATTGGATTTAACCCTTCTCCACCGGGGAGAAGGTGGTGAGCGCAG